>NZ_OY764864.1:609344-914016 GCF_963668515.1 uncultured Ilyobacter sp.
CAGATAGAACAATTTTAGCTAATGAAAGAACTTTCTTAGCTTATATTAGAACAGCTTTGAGTATGATAGTTTCAGGAGCGAGCTTCATTAAATTTTTTGATATTTTAATTATTAATAAAATTGGGTATGCCTTTATTTACATTGGTTTTATAATTTTCTACATTGGATTTATGAGATTTTCAAAAATAAATAAAAAATTAAAAAAGGTTCAGTTTTAAGGAGTTAAAAAATAAATAGAATGGAGTTTCCCAAAATCACCTGTAAATTAAATGGTAATATAACACGGTAGTGTAAATATTTTTGTGTTTTTGAGTCCTTCTCTTGATTACTGAATGATACTGTTGTATCTATGTAATTAAGGGAGGGACTTTTTTTATGGCTAGATTATCGAAGGAACTTGTCAGAGATTTTATTAGAGAAGGAAACTTTAAATCTATTAAGGATATCGAAGAAGCTTTAAAGGATATTTTTAAAGACACTATCCAGGAAGCCTTAGAAGCTGAAATTGAAGAAGAGCTTGGATATTTCAAGTATGATTTAGCCAATAAATCTACTACTAACTCTAGAAATGGTAAGTACAAGAAAACTGTTAAATAAAGCGCTGGAAATATTGATCTCCTCGTTCCCAGAGATAGGGAAGGCTCATATCAGCCTAAGATTGTTGAAAAACATCAAAGAGACATCTCTAAATTGGAAGATAATATTCTATCAGTCTATGGAAAGGGAATGAGTACTAGGGATATCAGCTCTCATGTTCAGGAGATCTACGGATTTGAAGTGTCTGCAGAGAGTGTTAGTAGAATAACAGATAAACTAATTCCTCTTATTCAGGAATGGCAGAGTAGACCTCTTGATTCTGTATAGCCATTCGTTTTCCTTGGTGCACACTATTCAGTCAATGAGGAGAATAGGATTGTTAAAAAGGCTGCCTACGTTGTCTTAGGACTTACTTTAGAAGGAATAAAAGAAATTTTAGGAATATATATAGGTGAGAATGAGACCTCAAAATTCTAGTTATCAGTAATGACTGATCTTAAAAACAGAGGAGTTAAAGATTATTCTAGACCCTGTTGATTTATTCAGTAATTAAGTTTTGGAGAATACACAAAAGGTGTTACATTACCAAAAAAAGCTGCCCGCGAAATATCAGTAATTAATTTAAATTAAATTTATTGACATTAGTGTTAAAATATCGTAAGATTAGATTAAGAACAATACTTTTTTAAAATATAAAGTACATTTTAATAAATATATTGTTAAAGTTATATTAAAAAAATTTTAAAAAAGTATAAACAAATAAACAAATAAATAAGTAAATAAATACTAATTACTAAGAGCGAAGAGAAAAGTAATTGCAATAGGGGCAATTTACTTTTCTTTTTTTTATTTTTTTCATTAATAATTTCAAAAGGAGGAGATAAAAAATGACTATTAGAGATGGTAATCCAAAGATTTTTCCATTGAATATTTTCATTAGGAGAAAAAATAATTGTAACGCTAAAAAAGTAAAATTAGTCTGAATTACTATTAAATTACTATAAAAAATTAGGAGGGAAATTATGAAATTATTTGATTTAACAGGTAAAAAAGCTATTGTAACAGGTTCTAATCGAGGTATGGGTTTTAGTATTGCAAAAGGGTTATATGAAGCAGGTGCTAAAGTTGTATTGATTGACATTAACGAAGAAGTACATAATTCAGCTAAAAAACTTGATCCAACAGGAAAAAATGCATTTGGTGTAACAGGTGACATGAGTAAAATAGAGGGTTTAGATGGTATATTTAACTCTTCAATGGATAACCTTGAAGGAGAAGTAGATATTCTAGTTAACTGTGCTGGAATCTCAAGAAGAGGAGATTTAGAAAATTTTGATCTCGAAGTATGGGACAATGTAATGACTGTAAATTCAAGTTCTGTATTTTTTTTAAGCCAACTTGCTGGGAAAAAAATGCTGGAAAAAGGTAGTGGGAAAATTATTAATATTGCATCAATGTTAAGTTTTAATGGAAGTGCTGGTTCCATTGCTTATGCAACAAGTAAAGCTGCTGTGGCATCGATTACTAAGTCGCTTTGTATTGGATGGGGATCAAAAGGAGTTAACGTAAATGCGATAGCACCTGGATGGATTCAAACTGATTTGACTGCAGCATTAAGAGCAAATACTGAAAAAACAGATACTATATCAAAACGTATTCCTATGGATAGATGGGGAACTCCGGAAGATGTAGTAGGGACTGCTATTTTCTTGGCATCTGATGCTTCAAATTATGTTAACGGTGCTATTATTCCTGTAGACGGTGGTTATTTAGCATTTTAGTTTGGTAGTATAAGGTAAAATATCAAGTCAAAATCTAAATTGTTATTCATTTTCTGAACTGCTTTTCTATAATAACAAGAGAGAAAAAGTTAATACAATTCTCTTTTGTTATTATAATATAAAAGGTTTTATAAGTATGTCTTGAATATAATCTAAATAAATTGTAAAGGGGGGTTATGGTGTTTGGATGCATAAACATCATACAAAAATTAAAAATGAATATAAAAAATACAGGAAACATCGCACAAGAATCAAAAGTTAATTTAAAAAATCCAAGAAAAAAGTTTAAAGTTCCTGATACTTATGTATTAGTTTTTGTATTTGTAATTATTGCAGCTATTCTTACTTATATTCTCCCTGCAGGAGAATATAATCTTATAAAAGATCCAGGAACAGGTAGGAGTTTAGTTGACCCAGCGTCCTTTCATTTTGTTGAGAGAAATCCTGCAAGTTTAATGGATGTACTTTTATCTATACCGAAAGGGATGAAAAATGCTGGTTGGGTAATTTTTTTGATATTTATAATTGGAGGAGCATTTAAAATAATTGATGATACAGGTGCTATGAAAGTATCCATAGAGGCATTAGTTGAAAAATTTGAAGGTAAAGTATATATTATTATTCCAGTAATAATGGCTGCAATGTCAGTATTGGGTGCTTTGGGAATAGTTGTAGTATCAGCAATAGCATTTATACCTTTGGGGATACATGTATCTAAAAAATTAAAGCTTGATCCAGTAGTTGCCGTTGCTATAATGTATGTTGGAGCATATGCTGGATTTGTAACTTCTCCTTTTATTCCAGCAACACTTCAATTAGCACAAAATATTGCAGGATTAGAACCATTATCAGGTATGGGATTAAGAGTTGTAGTTTGGCTATTAGTTACCATTGTTTCGATATTGTATACCATAAGATATGCAAAGAAATTAGAAAATAATATCGATAATTCAGTTCTAGATAAAATCGAATGGACAAACGATAAAGATTCTGGAGATACAGTAAAGTTAAATTGGACTCATATCTCGATTTTAATGGTAGTTATTATATGTTTTGCGGTTTATGCTTATGGAGCTTTAAATTGGTCTTGGGGTAGTGATCACATGGGTGCAATGTTAATACTTGCTGCGTTATTAAGTGCAGTAATTTCAAGAATGCATCCTGATAAAGTAGCTCAATCATTTATTGCTGGATGTAAAGATATGATATTTGGTACGATGATAATAGGTTTTGCTGGTGCTATTTCAGTTGTTCTATCTGAAGGTAAAATAATCCATACAATAATATATGGATTTTCATTACCTCTGAAGGGATTACCAAGCGTACTATCAGCTAATTGTATGCTCTTAGTCAATTCAATATTTAATTTCTTTGTATCTTCAGGTTCAGGTCAAGCGGCAATAGTTATGCCTTTAATGGCACCAATGGCTGACATCGTTGGAATAACTCGTCAGGTATCTGTACTTGCATATCAATGGGGGGATGGTTTTTCTAATACTATTATTCCTACATCTGGTGTATTAATGGCTGTGTTGGCAGTTGCTAAGATTCGTTTTGAAAAATGGTTAAAATTTATGATTCCATTGTTTCTAATTTGGATGTTAATTGGATTTATTGCTGTAACAGTAGCAGTTATGACTGGATATAATTAAGAACTAGATTCCATATAAACAGTACTCGGTAAAATTATCTATCCAGAAGAACAAGTTTATAGAATAGGTTAGTGGGTAATTTAAATATACTGTAACCTGTAGACTAGACACTAGAGGAAAAGAGTGTTAAAATCGGTAGTGTAAATATTTTTATGTTCTTGAGTCCTTCTCTTGATTACTGAATGATACCGTTGTATCTATGTAATAAGGGAGGGATTTTTTTTTGGCAGTATTACCTAAGGAACTTGTTAGAGATTTTTTTTATGATTCAGAAGTGGCAGAGCAGACGGGGCTTTCCAAAATTACGTGTAAATTATATTCCTAGTCATTTATAGGTGATAGCTGGATCATCTTTTCCCAACCTCTAATTTTCTGAGTCCACAGCTATTTTTTTTAGTTCTTTATCAATGCCTCCCATACCACCTTCTAATAAAACCACCTTATCAACTTTTTCCACAACCTTATATCCATGAGATCTGAATATAGATTCGTAAACTGGTTTTGTAAAAATAAAAGAGTGAAAAATACTCTCTTCAAAAAGCTTGTCCTGGATTGATTTCAAAAGTATATTTGTGATACCAGTTCCCCGCATAGATGGGTCGTTGGCAAAACATTTCAGGATATTTTTGGATTTTGAACAGGTGGCGACTATTTGCCCATTTTCTCTTATTGCAACTATATAATTGATATTTTCTTCAAAATCAAGCTGAAATTTTTTTAAAAATTTTTTTACTTCATCAACTTCAGCAGGATTTCTCAGATGTATTTTTTCTGCAAAATAAATCATAGACCCCCCTTTTAAAATATCTTTAAGACTATTATACCCTAAATTTATAATAATTATTATTTAAAGAATAAATAGAACTACTCAAATCTATCATATAATTTAAGCATAAAAAATATTCCTAGAAACAAAGGGGAAGATTAATGAAATATTAATTTTTTTTAATTAATTTTATTCAAATGAATAGTTATATCTCTGTAACTCTTTAATAATGGGCCTAAAATTAGCAGTGACAAGATAATAAATTTCCAGAAATTTACATTAAATTAAAATTTAATATTTTTATACATATAGATGGTATAATATATCTTGTAAATGATGAAAGTGGGGACTTTTATCATAACTGGGGGGGGAGAAATGAATTTTTTATTTTTGAATTTAATTGAATGGTTTGTTGGGGGTGAGGATTTTATATGAAGCATATGCATTTTAAAATTTTCGGAAATCCTCAAATAAAAGTGAATAACATAGTTATTTCACCGAGTCTTAAAAGGGGAGAGGCTCTTTTGTATTATATGGCAGTTAATAAAAGGGTCTGCAGAGATGAGATCATAGATCTGTTCTGGAAAGATTCAGAAAAAAAGAATGCCAGAAAAAATTTGAGAAATTTGCTGTATAAGCTGAAACAGGATTTAGGATTTGATCTTATAATATCAATTAATAGGGAGACTTTGGTCTTGAATCCAAATATAAGGATAACAAGTGATTATAGTAAGTTTCTGGAAGGAATCGCAGAATATGATGGCGGTATTTTAGAAGGCTTCTGTGATGGGATTTATATGTTTAGTCTGTGGAAAGAAAAACTGCGAGGAAAAGTTAATGATAAATTTTTGGATTCGGTACTTTTAGAGCTAGAAAATAACTTGGAAAATCAAGAGTTTGACAAAGCTGAGAAACTTGCACTAAAGATAATAAAAATAGATTCTAAAAATGTAAAGGTGTATTTTGATCTCATGAAAATTTATGATGTCAAAAGTGAAGATGAAAAGGTTCATAATATATATGATAAGCTTAACAGTGATTTTGATGATGTTTTGGATGAACATTTAAGAGAAGATATAGAAAAATTTTATAGAGATGTTCTTATGAAAAAAACAGACCGGGTACCCGGGGTGAAATTTGATAGGGAAAGTTTTTTTGTTGGAAATAAAGAACTGGATATTTTGAAAGAGGAGTACGAAGATTTTATCCAAAATGACGTAAAAAAAATTGTCATGATACACGGAGAAGCAGGTATAGGAAAAACTCATCTAGTCAATAAATTTTTTAAAGAAGTAGATAATGAAAAAGTAGATATTATTTACCATGACTGCAATAAAGAGGATTTAAACAAGAATTTTAAACTGTGCAAGGAGCTTTTTTATCGAGCCAGGGAATGCTGGTCTTCCGGGAATGTATCCCTTTCAAAATATTTTATGAGGTCGGGGGCCAAAATATATTCATTTTTAGAAAAATTAGATGAAAATACAATTTTGACAAAAGAGGAGGAAGAGGAGAAACTCAGGTATATAGAAAAATCCATGAGCCAACTATTTAGTGAAATAAAAAGAAAGTTTATTTTTGTAGTTGATAATATTCAGTGGGGAGATAAAATAAGTTTATTTCTCCTGGAAAAAAGGATACCTTTTCTCAAAGGAAAGGTCATGTTCGTTTCTACAGTTAGAGATGAGGGAGGACCTTGGGTAAAAGATTTTCTTACTATCTGCCTAAATTACGATAGAGTTAAAAAGATTGATTTAAAAAGATTTAGTATAGAGGAGACTTTTGAATTTATAGATAGATATTCAAATAACAGTATAGCTGATGTTACAAAAGAGAGTATATATAAAGAGTCAGAGGGAAATCCGTTTTTTATAGTTGAATACCTGGAAAATTTAGGGGGAGATGGCACCATAAAAGAGATCTTTACCAAAAATATAAGTGCTGTTTTAAAGGGAAATCTCAAAGGTTTATCAGAGGATGAACGTAAATTACTGAAGGTTTTATCGTTATTCAATATAGGTCTAGAGTTAGATACCCTGAAAAAGTTGTATGATTTTGACAGGGAGAAACTTAGAGAAATTCTAAGATCTCTTATTTTATCAGGGATTATAAAGGAAAAATATGGTTTTGATGAGGTTAGATATAAATTTAAGCACAGAAAATTTAAGGAGTTTGTCTATTCTATAATAGAGGCACCTGAAAAAGCAGAGCTCCATAAAAAAATTAGAGAAAAACTTGGAACAACTCAGCTTCAAGGTGAAAAAAGTTTTTTATATTTAGAAAATACAAATTATTTGTCATAATAAAAAAATCAAATATTGGTACATAGAAAAAACCGTCCAGAAGGACGGTTTTTTCTATGACTAAAATAATCTTCAAATTAACTTTTTTGTTCCTCTTTGTCTAGCATATTCTGAATAATTACAGCACACGAAGCATCCCCTGTAATGTTAACAGCGGTTCTCATCATATCAAAGATTCTGTCAACACCGAAAAGCAGTGGGAGAGCTTGTACAGGCAATCCTGCAGCCAGTAGAACTGCTACCACCAGAAGTGAAGGACCTGGTACACCAGCCTGACCTATAGAACCTATTGTGGCGGTTATTATTATTGCGATGTACTGAGTCATGCCCAACTCAATACCATACATTTGTGCAAAGAACATAGCACAAAGGGCATAATATATCGCGTTACCATCCATATTAATAGTGGCTCCAAGAGGAAGTACAAATGAAGTGGTTTCATTTGATACATCTAGCTCTTCTTCACAAACTTCAAAAGTTACAGGAAGAGTGGCCATTGATGAAGCCGTAGAAAGGGCAACTATCTGAGCTTTTGATATTTTCTTAATGAACTTTGAAGGAGATGTTTTAGATAAAACCTTAACAAATAACGGATAAACACCAAATGTTTGTAAAGCAAGAGCAACAGTATAAACAATAAGCAGTTTAAGTACTAGTGCTAGTATATCATAACCAAATGTTCCAACAGCATCAGCCATTAATCCGAAAACTCCTATAGGAGCTAAAATCATTACTTTTAATATCATCCATATCATAGCCTCGTTAAAACTTTCAAGCAGATTGATAACTGGTTCTCTCTTTTCCTTTACAAGTTTTGAAAGAGCGATACCTAGGAATAAACTAAAAAACAAAATTTGTAAAATATTTCCATTTACCAATCCAGCTAGAGGATTTGTAGGTATGATTCCTAGGATAGTATCCCAGAATCCCGCTATATCACCTCTAGATGCCAGTTCACCAGTTTTATCTAAGAACTGATCTGGAAGACTCCCTTCCTGAAGACCTAGACCAGGCTTGAATATCCCACCAAATACCAGTCCTAAGGTCACAGCTACAGCAGTGGTACTAAGATAATAAACAAATGTTCCCAAACCTATTTTCCCAGCTGATTTTGTCTCTCCCAGTGAAGCTGCCCCTAAGATAATTGATACTGTTACAAGTGGAATAACCATCATTTTAATTAGGTGAATAAAAATGCTACCTAAAGGTGCAAACATAACTGCTTTTTCCTTTAAAAGAGCACCAGTTACAATACCCAATAACATGGCAATTAAAATTGCTACTCCCAAGTTTAACTTTTCTTTTTTCATATACCCTCCCTAGTAAAAAAATTATATTTTATATTCAGATGACTCTGATTTGACTTCTGCAATTTTTATTTCTTAATGTTAATTTAATCATACGTTAAGAAAATATATAAATAGAATAAAAACACACCGGATATTATCATCTATAGAAGAGATTGTCAAGTTTATAAGGGAGGGATAATGTTCTTTTGTAAAATTAGAGTTCATATGAAACTAATATGGAACAATGGTTATTTCCATATTGAATTTAGAAATTGATCTCTTCCAGAGTGGTATCTGTAATATTTATAACGTAATTTGTTTTTTTTATAATAATCCTGATGATACTCTTCGGCAGGATAAAAATTTTTAAATTTGACAATATCAGTTACAATTTTTTTTTCAAATTTTTTTGAATTTTCTAGATCTTCAAGAGATTTGAGGGCTTGAGACTTTTGTTTTTCATCGATGTAAAAGATAGCCGAGGAATATTGAAAGCCTCTGTCTACAAATTGTCCATCAGGATCGGTGGGATCGATCTGTTTCCAAAATGTTTCCAAAAGCTGAGGATAGGTAACAACAGAATCCTCGTAGGTTATTTTTACAGCCTCACGATGACCAGTTTTACCTGAAGAGACCTCTTTATATGAGGGGTTTTCAATATGTCCACCTGAATATCCAGAGGTTACAGATAAAACTCCAGCCAATTTTTCAAAGGGTGGTTCCATGCACCAAAAGCAACCTCCTGCAAAGTATGCCTCTTTTTCTACGGCAAATGAAAATATGGAAATTATAAAAAAAAGAATAACCTTTTTCATACTTATCACCTCACTATAAAGATTCGGTGTCACCGAAAAAAATCCTCTAAACTATAATTAACCTAAGTTGCTCTTTTGTTTCAAATTAAAGTATTGAATTTATCGGGATTCGTTACTTTTCTCTTGAAAGAAAAGTAACCAAAAGTTCAAGCCCGTGAAAAATCAGCTAAATGCCCTCGGAAATCCAAGATAAATTCGAAACTCGCTACGCTCAGACAGTCGAATTTATCTAAGGATTTCACTTCGGTCATTCTTAACGCTGATTTTATCAATGGCAAGTGAAAAGAGATAAAAAACCACTCAAAAAAGAAAGTATAAATACTTTTGGGTTCAACTCTGTGAAACTCTTCTCCTGTCTCTATGTCTTCTGTGAGCAAAGGGTTTTTTCATTATTCGTGTAAATTTTTCTCTCTTTTATTGGTGTTCATTCGTGACAAAATCTTTTGACCCTAATATTCAGATAAATTCAGTAATTTATAAGAATTTTTTAAATAGCAACTTGAATTAATTAGGTATTATAGTTTAATCAAAGGAAATATTTGAAAGTTGTTTATGAAATCTAATTTTTGATTAAATAAAAGTGGTTTCAGACCTGTCAAAGAAAAAAATTAAAAAAAGTGGATAACTATTCTTGATAAATTTTTAGATTAAAAAAAGATTAAAACAGGCAAGGAATTATTAGTCGAAAATCACTTTACTTATTTATCAAAAGAATGAGTTAAGTTCTAAACATATCCTTAAAGCATCATGTGAACCTTCTGGATATACCGAATAGAAAGGCTTGATAGTTTATATATAAAAAATAAATAGTTGTTGCAATAAAAAAAAAAGAGAGTATACTCTGTGTATAGAGAGACATGAAATATTTAAGATATCAAACAAAAAGTTCTTTTATAAAACAGGGAGGCAATCGAAGTTATGAAAAAAAATGGAAAGAAAGTTGTAATAGGAGTAATAGGATCTGACTGTCATGCTGTAGGAAACAAGATTATCGATCATGTATTGGTTAAACAAGGTTTTGATGTTGTGAACATAGGGGTGCTATCTCCTCAAGAGGACTTTATAAATGCAGCAGTTGAAACAGATGCTGACGCTATAATTGTCTCTTCACTTTATGGACACGGAGAACTAGACTGTCAAGGAATGAGAGAAAAATGTCAAGAAGCTGGACTTAAGGATATCACTCTTTATGTCGGTGGTAACATAGTAGTTGGAAAGCAAACCTGGGAAGATGTTGAGAAGAGATTTGAAACTATGGGATTTGACAGAGTATACGCTCCGGGAACTCCTATCGAAATCACAGCCGAGGACCTCAAAAAAGATTTATCAATCGCATAGCAGTTAGTCTGTGTGTAGCTAAATTTAAAAGATTATAGAAGAGAGATGATTTTTTATGAAAGTATATCTTACTATAGATTTTGGGAGCACCTACACGAAGCTTACAGCTATAGATATAGATAATGAAGTAATTTTGGCAACCTCTAAAGATATCACCACAATAGAAGATGATATCATGAAAGGTTACAACAAGGCTTTTGAAAGTCTAAAAAGTGAAATAAGTAAAAAAGTAAATTTTGATGAAGTTGACTTTGTAAAAAAAATAGCATGTTCATCTGCTGCCGGGGGATTGAAGATGTTTGCTATAGGATTAGTTCCTGATCTCACGGTGGAAGCGGCCAAAAAGGCGGCACTTGGAGCAGGGGCAAGAGTAATGAAAACTTATTCTTATGAACTCAGTCACAGAGAGATGCAGGAGATAAAAGATTCTAGCGCAGATATAATTCTCTTGGCAGGAGGAACAGACGGCGGGAATAAAGAGTGTGTGGTCCACAATGCAAAAATGATAGCTGAATTTGGTATAGAGGTTCCTGTAGTTGTGGCTGGTAATAAGTCAGCTGTAGACGAGATCGAAGAGATCTTTAAGGGAAAGAGAATCGACTACCAGGTAGCTGAAAATGTTTTACCCCAGCTGAAAAAACTCAATGTAGAACCTACAAGAGAAGAGATCAGAAAAGTTTTTATGAATAAAATCGTAGAAGCTAAAGGACTTAAAAATGCAGAAGAACTGGTGGGGGATATAGTAATGCCTACTCCTGCAGCTGTTCTAAAAGCAGCACAGGTTCTAGCAGATGGTACTGATGAGGAATCGGGACTAGGAGATATTGTAATAGTAGACATAGGGGGAGCAACTACAGATATACACTCTATAGGAAAAGGCGAACCTACACAACCTGGTGTTGTACTAAAGGGACTAGAAGACCCCTATTCAAAGAGGAGTGTAGAGGGAGATCTTGGAATGAGGTATTCTGCACTTTCACTACTAGAAGCAGCGGGATCAAAAAAATTGAGGAATTATTTAGAAGATCCAGAAAGAGAAATAGATATAAAAGAGAGATGCCTTTACAGGCACGATAATATAAAGATGGTTCCTTCTAGCAAAGAAGATTTTAAATTTGATGAATCAATGGCAAAAGCTGCCACAGAACTGGCTATGAAGAGACACTGTGGATTCTTAGAATGCATCTACACCCCTATGGGAACAATGTATCACCAGATAGGTAAAGACTTGATGGAAGCGCCTTATATAATAGGTACAGGTGGAGTGATTGTCCATAGTGAAAATCCTTCTCACATATTAAAGGCAGGAAATTTTGATTCAAGTGAACCGATATATCTAAGACCTAAAAATCCAAAATTCTTAATAGATAAATCGTATATACTTTCGGCTATGGGGCTGTTTGCCCAGGAAATGCCAGATATGGCAGTCAGAATTATGAAAAAATATTTAGTAGAAGCTAATTAAGGAGGCTAACATAATGAAGTTAAAGTTTAATAGGTGGACAGAAGAAGAGTTCATGAAGGTAAGAGAAGAGGTACTAAAGCAATGGCCAACAGGAGCGGAAGTTGATCTTGATGAGGCTGTGGCTTACCATAAAGCTTTACCTGATCACAAGAACTTTGCAAAGAAGTTAGTAGATGCAAAAGAGAAAGGAATAACACTTGCACAGCCAAGAGCGGGAGTTGCACTTATTGACGAGCATATTGAACTTCTTAACTTTCTAGACAAAAAAGGGGGAGCAGACCTTCTTCCTTCGACAATAGATTCTTATACTAGACAAAATAAATATGAAGAGTGTGAAAGAGGAATAATTGAATCAAGAAGAGCTGGAAGATCTCTACTTAATGGATTTCCAGGTGTAAACCACGGGATAGAGGGATGCAGAAAGGTAGTGGAATCTGTAAATCTTCCTCTTCAATTGAGACACGGAACTCCAGATGCAAGATTACTTTCTGAAATAATGATAGCTTCGGGATTCACTTCAAATGAAGGTGGAGGAATCTCTTATAACATTCCTTATGCAAAATCAGTATCTCTAGAAAGAACACTTCTAGACTGGCAATATGTTGACAGACTGATCGGATGGTATGAAGAGCAGGGAGTATCAATTAATAGAGAGCCATTTGGACCGTTAACAGGAACACTAGTTCCACCAAGTATGTCAAATGTAGTCCAAATTCTTGAGTGTCTTTTAGCTGCTGAGCAAGGAGTAAAAAACATAACGCTTGGATATGGTCAGTGTGGAAACCTGATACAAGACGTGGCCGCAATAAGATCTTTAAGAGAGCAAGCAGAAGACTACTGTGCAGAGATGGGCTATGAAAATATGATGATAACTACAGTATTCCATCAGTGGATGGGTGGATTCCCCGAGGATGAAGCAAAGGCATTTGGAGTTATCTCAAATGCATCTGTTACTGCAGCACTTTCAGGAGCTACTAAAGTAATAGTTAAAACTCCGCATGAAGCAATAGGAATACCTACAAAAGAGGCAAACGCAGAAGGAATTAAAACTACTAAAATGGTTCTTAATTTATTGGAAGGACAGAATCTTTCTGACTCTGAAGAATTAAATACTGAAGTTGATCTTATTAAAAAAGAAGTTAAAGCTATAATGGATAAAGTCGCAGAATTAGGAGACGGAGATTTAGCTGTAGGTACAGTCAAAGCTATCGAGCAAGGAGTTATAGATATTCCATTCGCTCCATCTATGTACAACGCAGGGAAAATGCTTCCTGCAAGAGACAACCAAGGAAAAATAAGATATCTGGAAGTAGGAAATGTTCCTTTCTCTCAAGAAATCATTGATTTTAATAAATCTGCCCTTGAAGAAAGAGCTACATTTGAAGGAAGAGAAGTTGGATTCCAACTAACTGTAGATGATATATTTGCTGTATCAAAAGGTAAACTTATTGGAAGACCTGAGTAGTATAGAGATGTTAATTTAAGGGAGTTTGCAAGGACTCCCTTAAATATTGGAAATTTTGTCTCAAAAATAATTTGATCTGGGAGGATATAAATGAAAATTATAGATATCGTTTGTTCAGAAGGAAGAACTGGATTTTACTTTGATGACCAAAAAGCTATAAAAAATGGAGCTGTAATCGACGGTGTAAATTACGTGGGGGAACCCGTAACTCCAGGATTTTCAAGTATAAGACAAGCTGGAGAATCTATATCAGTTATGTTCATTTTAGAAGATGGACAAGTGTCTCATGGAGACTGTGCGGCAGTACAATACTCAGGTGCAGGAGGAAGAGACCCTCTATTCTTGGCTGCAGATTTCATTCCGGTAATAATGGAAAAAATCGCTCCTAAATTAATCGGAAGAGAATTGGCAAGCTTTAGAGAATTAGCCGAAGAGATCGACAGAATGGATATCGACGGTAAAAAACTACATACAGCTATAAGATATGGAATCACACAGACGATTTTAGATGCAGTTGCTAAATCTAGAAAAATAACTATGGCTGAAGTTATAAAAGAGGAATATTCGACAGGTTTAGAAGTAACTAGAAGACCTATATTTACTCAGTCTGGAGACGACAGAAAAAATAATGCTGACAAAATGATTATAAAAGGTGCAGATGTAATGCCACATGCACTTATAAATAATGTAGATACTAAACTTGGTAAGGACGGGTCACTTCTTAAGGACTATGTAGCATGGTTAAGGGATAGAGTGTTGTCCCTAAGAACAGACGAAAATTACAGCCCTATATTCCACATAGATGTATATGGAACTATCGGAATGGCGTTTGACCAGGATATTAAAGCTCAGGCTGACTATATCGCAACTCTAGCAGAAGCAGCTAAGCCTTTTGCACTGAGAATAGAAGGTCCTATGGACGTAGATGACAGAGACAAACAGATCAATGCTTTAGCAGCTTTAACGGCTGAAGTAGATGCAAGAGGTATAAATGTAGAGCTTGTTGCAGATGAGTGGTGTAATACTTTAGAGGATATTAAACTCTTTGCTGACAACAAGGCTGGACATGTAGTTCAAATAAAAACTCCAGATTTGGGAGGAGTAAATAATATAGCTGAAGCGATTCTTTACTGTAACGAAAAAGGGATAGGTTCTTATTCTGGAGGAACTTGTAACGAGACAAACAGATCAGCTGAAGTAACTACTAATATAGCAATGGCTTGCGGAGCACTTCAAGTACTTGCCAAGCCTGGGATGGGTGTAGATGAAGGATTCATGATCGTTAACAATGAGATGAACAGAGTAATGGCACTTATCAACAGAAGAAAGTAGTCATAATAATGGAAAAGTAGTTCTAGGACTACTTTTTTCCATTATATAAATTCTTTGAAAATAGCTATTTAATAATTCCCTGAAATTTGTAGCGGTGATAAAAAATCGGGAATAATTTGAAAAAATTATATTTTTGAACTAGAGTAAAGTGAGGTCTATTGACTTTAACTAAATAGATTTAAGAGGTGAAGGATATGACTATTAACAAACCTTCTAAAGCTGGGACTTTAGAATCCAATGATATTTATGTAATGCTTATGCCTGGTGAAAACGGAATTGATATTGATCTTGAAAGTATCGTAGAAAAACAATTTGGAGAGGATATAAGAAGAGTAATAAAAGAAAAACTTCAAGAAATGGGGATAACTTCGGTATTAGTGAAGGCTCAGGATAAGGGAGCCCTTGACTATACGATTAAATCAAGAATTGAAGCGGCTGTTACAAGAGGACTGTAAAAAATCCTTTAAAATAGAGACAAATTTTTGTGGAACAAGCAGTTTTTACATTAGATAAAATTTTGTGTTTAAATTGCAAAATATGATTTGAGAGGTGTTGAAATTGAAACTTAGAAGAAGTATGTTATTCATGCCTGGAAACAACCCTGGGATGCTTCAAACTGCTGTAGATTTTGGAGCAGATGCAATAATCCTTGACCTAGAAGATGCAGTGTCTCTAACAGAAAAGGATGCAGCAAGGATATTGGTAAGGGAGGCCCTTAAGATTAATGACTATTCATCTGTAGAAGTAGTTGTTAGAATAAATCCTCTGTCTACTCCTTTTGCAGAGGAAGATATAGACGTAATAGCGAGACTAAATCCAGATGCTATATTACTTCCGAAGGCTGTCTCTGAAGATGTGAAAATTATGGATGGAAAACTTTCCAAGATAGAAGAGGAAGAGGGGTTAGAAAAAGGAAGTATAAAAATTCACTGTCTTGTGGAAACTACTTACGGAGTAGAGACAGTGTATGAAACTATAAAAGCTAGCTCGAGAATAGAGGCGGTACTTTTGGGCGGAGAAGATCTTGCAGCAGATCTTGCAGTTAAGAGGACGAAAAGTTCAGAAGAGATATTTTATGCCAGAACTAAAGTGGTAAATGTCTGTAAAGCTTTGAAAATAGATGCTATAGACACTCCTTTTACCGATACAAATGACTATAGTGGACTTAGAATGGATACGGAAAAAGTAAAGGGTCTTGGTTTCAGTGGTAAACTTGCCATAAATCCCAGACAGATAGATACAATCCATGAGGTATATTCACCGAGTGAGGCAGATATAAATTATGCCCTCAGGGTGATGTATGCACAGGATGAAGCAGAAAAAGAGGGGCTAGGTGTATTCTCTTTAGATGGTAAAATGGTCGATCTGCCTGTAATAAACAGAGCTAAGCAGACTCTTGATGTAGCGAGACTTATAGGTCTTATAAAATAATTAATAGGACATAATTATATATATGTGAGGTGCTTTAATATGAAAAATATTTTGGGGAGAGATATTCCCGATTATATAGAAGGTTACGGTGAGGTTAGACATTACCAGGGTTATCTGGCTGGTAAAGGTGAGAAATTAAAAAGAGCTTTTAAATTTAAAAATATACTACCCGGTGATGAGAAGTTACATAGAGGATTAGGCACTCTTATGGATAAGCTCCCTCTAAAAGACGGAATGGTTTTATCTTTTCATCACCACTTGAGAAACGGGGATTATGTCCTTAACATGGTAATGGATGAAATTTCCAAAAGAGGATATAAGGATATAACTATTGCAGCAAGTTCAATATTCCCATGCCACAAGGATATGGTAAGACACATAGAAAGTGGTGTGGTGACACAGATATATGCAGCTTATATATCCGGACCTGTGGCCGAGGTTATATCAGCTGGAAAGCTAGCTAAACCTGCTGTAATGCATACACACGGGGGAAGGGCCAGAATTATGGAATCTGGTGATCTGCCTGTGGATTTTGCCTTTATAGCTGCTCCCACTTCAGATGAATATGGAAATATAAACGGAGTGGACGGAAAATCTGCCTGTGGAGCCCTGGGTTATGCTCATTCTGATGCTCAGTGTGCAGACGTTACAATAGCTATAACAGACAACCTGGTAGAGTATCCCAATCCTAGATTTGAAATTGACCAGACACTTATAGACTATGTTGTAGTTGTGGATGCCATAGGAGATCCCAACGGAATTGTATCTGGAACTACTCAGATCACAAAAAATCCCATAGGACTTAAGATAGCTTCACTTACTTCAAAATTTATAAAAGATTCAGGTTATTTTAAAGATGGGATGAGTTTTCAAACTGGAGCAGGAGGTATCTCATTAGCTGTAGCTGCAGAAGTAAGAGAGCAGATGAAAAAAGATGAAATATGCGGTAGTTTTGCTTCTGGTGGAATCACTGGCTACATAGTGGATATGTATAAAGACGGGCTTTTTAAATCACTTTTTGATGTCCAGTGTTTTGACCTTGAGGCTATCAAATCAGCCAAGGAGAATCCTGAGCATATAACTATGTCTGCCTCTATGTATGCAAATTCTGATAATAAAGGTGCAGTTGTCAATAAATTGGACGTTGTTATATTAGGAGCCACTGAGATGGATGCTAACTTCAACGTCAATGTAACTACAACTTCAGACGGGAAAATCATGGGAGGCTCTGGAGGTCACAGTGATACTTCTGCAGGATCAAAACTTTCCATTATAGTTTCTCAGCTTGTAAATTCAAGAATTTCTGTAATAAAGGATAAAGTTACTACGGTAACAACTCCTGGAGAAACTGTAGACGTCCTTGTAACAGAAAAGGGGATAGCTATAAATCCAAAAAGGACAGACCTTATTGAAAGGTTTAAAGATTCTAAGCTACCGATAAAAACAATAGAGGAACTTCAGCAAATTGCCGAATCTATGACAGGAAAACCAAAAAATATTGAGTTTGGTGACAAGATAGTAGCGGTAGTAGAATATAGAGACGGTACAGTGGTAGACGTAATAAAAGATATGAAAGCATAAAAGAATCCGGCTTGATAATCAAGCCGGATTCTTTTATTGTCAGTAGAATAAAAATTCAATTACAGTATTTCTAATTTTTCAAGCTCCTTAGAGAGATCTTCGGGTTTTTTTAAGACAAGTCCTTTTATACCGAAAAATTTGGCGTTTTCTATATTGTGTTTTGAATCGTCGATGAGGAGTGTTTCTTTGGGAATGAGTTGATATTTTTTCAAAAAATAATTATACATTTCTTTTTCAGATTTTAATTTATTTATTTTACAGGAGATGACTTTTCCATAGACCTGCTGAAGCATCGGTATTTCAGAGAGATATTCATCTAAAAGATCCTCATGAAAGTCGGCTAGAAGAAATATTCTGTAGCCGTTGTTGCCTAGTTTTTCCAAAATTTTCAGATTATCCTCTATTGGAATGATAAAGGTTTTTCTCTCATCTAATATTTTTTTTGCTTCCTCATAGGAAACAGAGGACTTAGAAGAAATTCTCTTTGCAGCTTCCTCGCTATTGATTAAGCCTCTGCTCAAGTCTTCCCACTCTTTGTCTCTGAAAACCTCTTTGTATATTAAATCTCTTTTATCATGGCTGAATTCTTTTTCTAGATAATGTTTTGGAGTGAATCTAAAAAGTACCTGTCCCAAATCAAAAACTACGTTTCTTATCATTGTATAACCTCCCTATTCTTTCAGGATTGGTACGAAAGTCGGTTGAAGATCTGTTGTTATAAATGCTCTTTCTTAATTTTACAATATATATTGTAAAATTCAAATAAATTTAAATAAAAAACCTTTGTTTTTTATCGGCTTAGTAGAAATAGAACTAAAATATAAATGAAAAATTTAGACAAATTAAATTTTATATTTAACTTTTTTTAATAATAAGGATGGAATTTTTATGGGAAATATAGTAATTTATATATTATAGAAGAGAAGAGTTGCGGAAAAAGGAGAGGGATTTAATGAATTTGAAAAATATGGTAGATTTTTTAAACGGGATAATATGGAGTAAAGCACTTATATACCTATGTCTGGGTATAGGGGTTTATTTCTCCATTGTTACAAGGGTTTTGCAGGTAAGGCATATAAAAGAGATGATAAAACTGATGTTTAAAGGTAGCTCTTCAGAAAAAGGGATATCATCATTTCAAGCACTTGCCATCTCTATATCAGGTAGGGTAGGGACGGGTAATATTGCAGGAGTAGCAACAGCCATAGCACTAGGAGGACCTGGAGCTTTGTTCTGGATGTGGTCGATAGCCTTTTTAGGGGCTTCCTCTGCATTTGTGGAATCGGCTCTGGGACAGATATATAAGGTGGAAAAAGACGGACAGTATAGAGGAGGACCATCCTACTATATAGAAAAAGGCTTGGGAATAAAGTGGTATGCAGTTTTATTCTCAATAGCTACTATAGTAGGAGCAGGTGTGTTTCTTCCAGGGGTACAATCTAACAGTATCGCTTCTGCGTTTAAAGGGGCCTTTGGGATCCCTCCTACAGTAAGTGGAATTTTTATAGTTGTCCTTTTGGCCATTATTGTATTTGGTGGAGTTAAAAGGATAGGAAAAGTCGCAGAAGTAATAGTTCCTTTTATGGCAATAGCCTATATTATCATGGCAGTAATAATTTTAATCATGAATATAAGAGAAATTCCTAGGGTATTTACCCTTATCATAACATCTGCCTTTGGTGCCAATCAAATTTTTGGTGGTATACTGGGGATGGCAATATCCTGGGGAGTAAAAAGAGGGATTTATTCAAATGAAGCTGGTCAAGGAACAGGTCCTCATGCAGCATCAGCGGCTGAAGTGTCTCATCCGGCCCAGCAGGGTCTTGTACAGGCCTTTTCAGTATACATTGATACCTTATTTGTATGCTCTGCTACAGGGTTTATGATATTGATCACAGGTAACTACAATACCTATGATCCAGCAGGAGGATTTCTAGTGGAAAATCTTGCTGGAGTCGAAATAGGACCTGCATATACAATGGCTGCAGTAGACAGTGTATTTCCGGGGATAGGGACTATATTTATAGCTGTAGCCTTATTCTTCTTTGCTTTTACCACTATAATGGCTTATTACTACATAGGCGAGACAAATGTGGCCTATATAGAAAAAGAGGGGGATACTAAATATATAACAATATTCAGGGTGTTGTTTCTAATAGCGACTTATTTTGGTGCAGTCAGAACTGCCAGTCTTGCCTGGGCTATAGGGGATATCGGAGTAGGGATGATGGCGTGGTTAAATATTATAGCCATAATACTTTTACGGAAGCCGGCTTTGATATGTTTAAAGGATTATGAGGAACAGGTTTCTCAGGGGATAGAAAACCCTGTATTTCATCCGGAAAAACTGAAGATCGAAGGGGCTAATTTCTGGGAAAAAAGAATTGCCAAGAAAAATGCAGTCAAGAAATAATGGGGGGATACTGGACCTATTGATATTGATTAAATTTTTTAGTTCCAGTTATGAAATATTCAAAACCATAAGATAAGAGTCGAGAAATAAACTTTTCTCGACTCTTATTCTTTATTGAAAAAATTTGATATTTCATCTGTATTTTTTCTTTCTAGATAGACCTTATCATCTAATTTATTAACCCACATTATGTGCATTAGAGAGTTTGTTATGAAAACTTCGTCAGCCTCTATAAGCTGAGAAAGATGGTAATGTCCTTCCTCACAGGGAATATTTTTTTCTTTTAATTTTTCAATAACCTTTGCCCTCATAATTCCCGGCAAGAGTCCGCACTCTATTGCCGGGGTTTTTACTGTCCCGTCTTCAATAAAAAAAATATTGCTTATTGCCCCTTCACAAACCTCTCCCTTGAAGTTCAAATGTAGTGATTCATTAAATCCTAAAGACCTTGAGTTCTTTAGGGAGATGAGATTGTCAGAGTAACAGGTACTCTTTATATAGGTGAGGGGAGATGTGGGATTTTTTCTCAAAGGGGAAGTTTTTAGAGAAAACCCCTTTCGGTAATCCTTACCGGTGTAGACTAATTTTCTGCTACCTATTAAAAGGTCATAGCCGGTTCCTCTTTTCAAGAGTGTGAACCTCAGGGCGAAATCATCTAGTTTAGATCTTAAGGCATAAGCAAAGATAATTTCTTGAAATTCTTCATAAGGCATTTCAAATGAAATGTCTAAAGAATGACATCCCTTATAAACTCTTTTGTAGTGGTTTAAGAGGTACTCAGGTTTTCTGTTGTAGATGCAGATAGTTTCAAATAGTCCGGTTCCATAGAGCTCTCCCTCTGAAAATGGAGTTTCAATATATTTTCCGTTTAAGTAGTTCATACTATTCCCTCCACATAAGAGCTTCTTTAAGAGCTTTTCCTTTCAGGAGGCTCTCCTGATATTCACTTTCAGGGTCAGAATCCCATACTATACCACCGCCCACCTGGAAATAACCGTTATTTTCTTTGCACAGAATAGTACGGATAACAATATTCAGATCGATACTCCCGTCAAACCCTATATAACCGATAGATCCGGTATAGATGTTTCTGGCTGTGGGTTCTAATTCGTCGATTATCTCCATAGCCCTTATTTTTGGGGCTCCAGTTATGGAACCACCGGGGAAGGTGGCTTTTAAAATATCTGCTGTAGAAATATCATTTTTTAGTTTTCCTGTAATAGTGGCCACCTGCTGAAATACGGTGGCATATTCCTCTATACTGAAAAGTTCCGTAACTTTTACACTTCCGGTCTCTGATATCCTGCCTATATCATTTCTTTCTAGATCTACGATCATAAGGAGTTCCGATTTGTCCTTTTCGCTGGTTTCTAAAATTTTTCTGTTTTTCATATCCTCTTTTGGAGTGGTTCCCCTTGCGATGGTACCTTTTATGGGCCTGGTTTCTATTGTCCCGTCCCTCACCTGTATAAATCTTTCTGGGGAACAGCAGATTATCTCCCCCTCACCAAAATTCATATAGCTTGCAAAGGGGGCGGGGTTCGTAGACCTCAGCCTCTCGTAGATGGTGTAGGGGGACCTGTTAAGTATGCATTGAAATCTCTGAGTAAAATTAATCTGATATATATCTCCAGAATATATGTAGTCCTTTACCTTCTGTATAGAGTCAAGATAAGATCTTTTATCCATATTACTATGGAATTCAGTCTCTTTTTCATCAGTTTTGTCTCGGTGCAGACCTATTTCTTTCTCTGTTTTGATTTTCAATTTTTCTATTATTTTGCCAGCATCTTCTTTAAACCCATGAGCTATTAGGTATTTTTTGTTTTCTAAGTGATCTACCGCTAGGATACCGTCGTAAAATCCTAGGAAAAGATCGGGAATATCGACGTCATCTGTCACTGTTTTGGGAAGAGACTCTATATGATGGCAGAGGTCGTATGACAAATAACCTGCGGCACCTCCTGTAAAAGGAATGTGAGATTTTTCAACTACCTTGTATTTATCGAGCAATTTCTGAACTGTATCCAGAGGGTCGCCCTTTATGGTCTTCTTGAAACTTTCCTCCCAGACCTCTATACTGTCTTCCTTTGATTTTATCACGAGAAAGGGTTCTGACATTATAAAGCTATACCTTCCCAATTTCCCAGGGTCCTTCTGACTCTCTAAAATAATTGGATATCTATCGTCTTTGAATTTTTTAAAAAGACTCCCTGTATCGAGGGTGGTAATGAGTTCTTTTACTAGCATTTGCACCCCCTGTAGTTCTTAGATTCTCTCAGGAAATTCCCCAGAAGTTCTAGCCCCTGTTCTGTGAGAATAGCCTCGGGATGGAACTGTACTCCCTCTATGAGGTAGCTCCTGTGTTTTAATCCCATGATCTCTCCACCCGGGCCAAAGGCTGTTATTTCCAGACACTTGGGGAGAGTCTCCTTCTCCACAATGAGAGAGTGGTACCTCGTAGCCCTGAGTGGGTTGTTGAGGTTCTTGAAAACCCCTTTATCACTATGAGTTATCTCATGAACCTTTCCGTGGACTGGCTCTGCCGCCTTTATGATCTTCCCACCGAAAACTTGGGCTATGGACTGGTGCCCCAGGCAGATTCCCAGGATGGGGATTTTATCCTTGAATTTTTCTATGACCTCTAGGCTGATTCCTGCATCATCTGGAGTACATGGCCCTGGAGATATTATTATCATCTGGGGAGATAGTTTTTCCACCTCTTCTGATCTTATCTCATTATTTCTTTTTACCACGACTTCTTCCCCTAACTGCTCGAGGTACTGAACGAGATTATAGGTGAAAGAATCATAATTATCTATCATTAATATCATTATTGCTCCTTGAAAATCTATATATTCCCAACTCTTTAATTTTTAAATATAAGAGAATAAAAAGTAGTTTATCTGAATTATATTATAGCAGAGGCAATGTTTGCAAATTATTTCTTCCCATCTTCTTTTCTGATATAGTTTCTGAGCTGATCCATTATATCATCAAAATAGACCCAAACATCTTCCTTTACAAAGGTTGCCACATGAGGGGACATTACGATGTTTTCCAGGTCTTGGAAGGGATATTTGGATGGAAAACACTCTTTTTCTACTCTGTCTGGGTAGTCGTACCATACCTCTATACCTGCTCCTTTAAGCTTGTCAGTTCTCAAAGAGTCATAAAGGGCCTTTTCCTCTATTGTTTTTCCCCTGCCTACATTTACAAGGTATTTTCCTTGAAGTTTATCCAGAATTTTTTCATCTATTATACCCTCTGTGGTTTCGTTTAAAGGGAGAGACAGGAAAAAGACATCACAGTTCTCGGCCAGTTCCTCTATGGTCTTAAAATATTTTTTTACACCTGGATAACGTTTCCCCCTGTCGAGGGTATATATCTCATCAGTGAAGGGCTTCAGCAGAGCTACGATGTTCTGACCGATATGTCCTATCCCCAGAAGGGCGCACCTTTTGTCAAAAAGAGTCTCCCACCGGTTTTTATTTCCAGTTCTCGGACCCCATTTCCCCCTTCTCATATCCCTGTCGTATTCATTGACTTTTCCCATTATTCCCAGAGCCAGGGTGAGGGCTCTTTCTGCTACATATTTTGATTTTGCATAGCTGTGATATATTTCTATTTTTCTCTCTTCTAGGTATTTTTGTGGAAATTCATCAAGTCCCGTGTATGGGACAAAAATAGCTTTCATCTTGGAAGCTTTTTTTGCTTCCTCCATGGTCATATCCACTGCTAGGATAACATCTGAATCGCCGTAGTCTTTTTCCTCCTTTGTAAAATATGTTTTTATCTCAATTCCTGGAAACTCTTTCCCCAAGCTTTCTATTGCCTTCTTAAAGTGGTCTAGTTCTTTCCAAAGATATATGCTGACTAACATAAATATCCCCCTCCCTTATACTAAATGATAACCCAAATAAGTTTATTTTGGCAACAGAAATAAAATATCATTTGTACTGTAAAATTAAATGCAACACATAAATTTTACTATGAATATTCATAAAAATTCTACTGCTCTTCTTTTGCTAACATGCTCAAAGAATCGTTAATTTAATTTAAAAAGCAACTCTATTTTCATTCTGATAATTTTTTCCAATTTTAGCCAATTAAAAAGAGGCCCCCTAAGGAGCCTCCAATGAAGATCAGTCTTTAGAAAATCAGTTATTATACCCTTGATTCTAACAAAGTTAGATCCCGGTATTAATGCTTTACACGAATTGTTCTTTTTTCATTATAATATGAATACAGGTTTATTAGTTGATTCTATTATTCTGATTCCAGGTTTACCCATTATTTTTTCAACCATAAATGAGTGTTTTAAATTTCCCATTATGATCAAATCATAGTTCACTGAATAATTTAAAATGACTTCATCAACTTTCCCAGTTTCAAATTTATAATTAACTTTTTTTTCTGTTTTTTCAAAATAAACATTTAAATCTTTTATCATGCTTTCTTTTATATCAACAGAAAGTGCTGTAAACTCTTTGATATTTGTGAATAAATCCATGAAATTAAAGAGCGCCTTATTAACTTCTAATTTTTGGTCATCCGCCACCAAAATCTTATCGATAGAATAATTTTCTAGTTCAGGGACTACTATTACTGGCTTATGATGCTTCTCAAGAATTTCTTTTATTTTTTTTTCTCCAAATAATAAAAGTTCTTTTACATTATCAAGGTTGTTATGATCTTTTAAAATGTTTTCTACGGTTATACTTGCTCCATTAGGCTGGGGTAATAATAAAAGATCGAACAATCTCATTTCATCTAATATTACTTCAGCAGCGTTTCCTGATCCAATATAGAACTTTCCGCCTTCAATCAGAGATAGAAATTTTTCTCCCAATATTTCTTCCTGCTTCTTTTCAATTTTTATTTGTTTTTCATAGTCATCTTCTTCTTCTTTTAACTCATGACTGTCATAAGAATTTATAATTCCTGTATAAGCAGATTTTTCTATATCTGGTTTTATAAATAATCCTGCGATCTCTACATTAGGGTATTTTTCTTTAATAACTTTGGCATACTTTGTTAAGTATTCGATTTCTTTTTCATTGTTAACATTAACCAATATTCTGTTTAGCATTATCATTCCCTCCTCTTCAATTAAAAAGTCTTGTGCTACCTTTTTTAGTTAATATTTTTTAAGGGAAAAGTGGCCAAAATATAGGAAGCAAAATCATACTAACTACAAATGATACTCCTATCAGTGGTAATCCAGATTTAACATAGTCATTAAATTTATATCCACCAGGGCCGTATATCATGGCATTTGCAGGCATTCCTATAGGTGTAGCGTACGCACATGAACCTCCGATTACAATTGCCATCAGAACCGCACGTGGATCAGCGCCTAATTTTTGAGCTATAGAAACTCCTATTGGGGCTAATAATGCAGTAGTGGCCGTATTAGACATGAAGTTTGTAAGTACGGCAGCTAATAAAAAGATTACAGCAAGAACAACCATAGGACTCGAATCAGCTCCTAAAAATCCAGTAACTGCTTCAGCGATCATTTTACCTGCACCTGTATTATTAAGAGCTCCGGCTAAAGGTAAAATACCTCCAAAAAGGAATATAGTTTTTAAATCTATCGATTCAAATGCCTCTTTTTCTGTCATAACACCGGTTACAACTAGAAGCAGAGCTCCTATCGATCCTATTATGTGCAATTTAATTCCAATTTGTTTTTGAAAAACCATGGCAACAATTGTCAATACAAGTATTGCTAGAGACGTGTATTGCTTCCATTCAGGGACAACCTTTACATTTTCTACAATATCGCTAGTATCATCGGTTTCTTCCTTCACATCAGTTCTCTCAGGAAGGAACTTATATCCAACTAGTACGAAAAATATAGTTCCGGCAGTTAATATAGGCAAACCTATTTTAGCAAACTCAAAGAATCCGAAACTTGAACCTTCAAACATTTTTTGTAGAGTACTGTCAGCGATCATGTTTCCAGGTGCTCCTATAAGTGTCATGTTTCCACCCATGGCAGCTGCAAGCATTAAAGGCATTAAAAGACGGGATCTACTGAACCCTGATTTTGCACATATTCCAATAACAACAGGCATAAGAATGGCCGCCGTTCCTGTATTAGAAAGTAACCCTGATAATAATCCTACTACAATCATGATGGCAGCCATAAGTTGCCGCTCACTTTTTGCAAATTTAGTTACAAGACCACCTATCTTACTTGCCATACCAGTCTGAAATAGAGCTCCACCAACGACAAACATGGCACAGAAGAGTATAACGTTTTTGTTTACAAAACCTGCAAAAGCTTCTTGTGGGGTTATTACTCCAGTCAGCGTAAGAGCTAGCGCCACTATCATAGCTGTAACTGATAACGGAAGTTTTTCCCATATAAACATGACAGCTGCAAACAAAAGAATAATAATGGTGATTAATGCATGATCCATTTTTTACCTCCTAAAAAATATGTAATTTTGTTTTAGAGAGTAAGAATTTTTTAATTAATTTAGAAATAAAAAACTCCTACTACCAGGATATTGGATCCAATATCCCTCTATACGCAGTATATTAATCTCTTTTTTTATATTTGTCAACAAAAAATTGTTTTTATTTGATTTTATAATCACTTAAAACGTATTTTTTGTTCTGAATTAAAAAAATGATTGGTTGACTCAAAACTTGTAAAATCTTAGTTGACAGTAGTTCTAATATATCATAGTATTAATTTATGTTTTAATAAAGATTATAAAAAATAGAATTTACAATATGATCTTTTTATTTATTTTAAAAGAAAGGAGAAAAAATATGGTTAAGCCTATAAAAATGCTTCCAGCCAGAGATTTGGTTGCATCTAAGCTGAGAAAAGCTATTCTGACTGGAAAATTTAAACCTGGCGAAGAACTTAGACAAGATAAAATAGCAGAAATGTTAGGAGTATCACGTATGCCAGTTCGTGAAGCAATTCGAATACTAACTGATGAAGGTCTATTGAAGACGTCTCCTAATAAAAGTGCTGTTGTTTCAAGTGTACCTGAAAACTATATAAAAGAACATTTTGAAGTAAGAATTTTACTAGAATGTGAAGCTGTTGCCCGTGCAGTTTTAAATCTTGATGACTTATCTGAGATAATTTCACTTAATAAAGAGTATAAAGATGCTATTATTGACAACGATATTGAACAGGCTCGACTTCTGAATGAAGCTTTTCACATACTGATATGGGATGCTGCTAGAAATTTGAGATTAAAATCTTTTCTTACTCAACTTTGGAATGGTTTATCATTTATGTCAGGCGGTATGAAGTATACTTATGAAGAACATGAAGCGATTATAGAAGCATTTAGAAAAAAAGACACTGAACAGGCTAAAAATGCTATGAAAATACATCTTGAGCATAGCATGAATAATATTCTGAAAACAGAAAACAATAACTTTATTTAATATCTAAATTTTCAAATATCATTATTTAGCTGCAAATAGTAAATTTTTACTGTGTGCAGCTATTTTTATGATTTATTTTTGGATAGCACTATATTAGTATTGAGTTTTTTTAGAACCTCCGGAAAAATGTAGTTTAATCTACAAAAATCTGGAGTTTTTTTATATCTAAAAATATATACGAACATCAAGTATACAATTTTTTTCATATTATAATTTTTTAACTTATTATTTCGAGAGCCTTTTAACAGAAAAACATTAATCTCTGATACTGAATTATTTAATAATTGAAACGCTTTTGTTAAAATTTTTAAATAATCTAAAAAAAGTAAAAAATGCCCTTCTTTAGGAGTAAATGTAAAATAAATGGAAAAAAATTCAAAAAAAAATTGACAAAAAGTAAAAAAGAATATAACATAATGGATATTGGATCCAATCTTACAGAGAAGAAGTTTCCATGAAAATATAAACAGTAATTATTTTAGCTATATTTTTAGTTGCAGTATTATTGTTGTTATTAACTTTATTTATCCTATTTGAGTTATGAAGAACTTAATATCAGTGGAATAGTTTAATACCACTGGGTTTAAATTTATGGATCTTGTAAGTGCGGGTTTAGTATCGGTAGAATCACAAAATGGTTGTCAACTTTATAAATATTTTAAACTTATTAATAACAGACTCAGCCATGTTTTTAAAGTTGTCGAAGTTTTCTCGGTATCGTTTAATATTTCATTAAATATAATAAGGAGGATTTTTTATGACTGAATGTATTCAGATTGTAAATGAAGATGTACAAAAAATGACCGACATAATGAGTAAGTTCATTGGGTTAGTTGGAATTGAATTACCAAAAGATGTGGAAGATAAGCTAGCTACTCTGGCCAAAGAGGAAACTTCTAAATTAGGAAAAGTAGTTTATGAAACTATGAAGACAAATCAGAACCTTGCCAAGGAATTGAGAAGACCTTGTTGCCAAGATACAGGAGTGTTACAGTTCCTGATTAAATGTGGAGAAAACTTTCCGCTTATGGGTAAACTTGAATCTATTTTAAGGGAGGCAGTTATTGACTCGACAAAGGTCACTCCACTAAGACATAACAGTGTACAAACTTTTGATGAATATAATACAGGTCTAAATGTAGGATTTAGAACTCCATCAATATTTTGGGAAATAGAGCCTGATTCAGATGAGCTAGAGATCTATACATACATGGCAGGTGGAGGATGTTCTCTTCCTGGAAAAGCTATGGTTTTAATGCCAGGAGAAGGCTATGAAGGTGTAGTTAAGTTTGTTCTTGATGTAATGACAAGCTACGGATTAAACGCATGCCCACCTCTATTGGTTGGAGTAGGAGTAGCAACATCAGTAGAAACAGCAGCATTACTCTCAAAAAAAGCATTAATGAGACCGGTAGGTTCTAAAAATCCTAATGAAAAAGCTCATTTATTAGAAACTTTATTAGAAGATGGTATTAACAAGATCGGACTTGGACCTCAAGGATTAAATGGAGCAAAATCTGTAATGGGTGTGAATGTTGAAAATGCAGCAAGACATCCGTCCACAATAGGTGTAGCGGTAAATGTTGGTTGCTGGTCACATAGAAGGGGACTTATAAAATTTGATAAAAATCTTAACTATGAAATCTTAACTCATGAGGGGGAACTATAATGGATAAAAAGATAATATTAAAAACTCCTATATCCGACAAAGATATTGAAAATATCAAAGCTGGAGACGTCGTTTATTTAGACGGACATATAACCACTTGTCGTGACGTAGCCCACAGAAGATTAATAGAAGAAGGGAGAGAACTTCCCGTAGATGTTAGGAACGGGGCTATTTTACACGCAGGTCCTATTGTTAAAACTATAGATGCAGAAAATGAAAAATATCAAATGATTTCAGTAGGACCTACAACTAGTATGAGAATGGAAAAGTTTGAAGAGGAATTTATTGAACAAACAGGTGTTAAGCTAATTGTTGGAAAAGGTGGAATGGGAGAAGGTACCATGAGAGCTTGCCAAAAGCACAAAGCACTGCATTTAGTTTATCCTGCTGGAAACGCTGTTATCGCAGCTACCCAAGTTGAAGAGATAGAAAGTGCCCAGTGGAAAGATTTAGGTATGCCAGAAACTTTGTGGACTTGCAGAGTAAAAGAATTTGGACCATTAATTGTCTCAATAGACACTCATGGAAACAACCTATATGAGCAAAATAAAATTATATTTAACAAAAGAAAAGACGAAGTTTATGAGGAAATATCTAAAAAAGTAGGTTTCATTAAATAATCATAAATATTGCAAGAAAAACCTTCTCTTATGGTTTTAAGAGGAGGTTTTTTTAGGAGGTAGAACCATTTGAATAAAAATAAGATTAAAATAACTGAGACGGCACTTAGAGACGGACATCAGTCCCTTATAGCAACGAGACTAAAAACTGAGGAAATTCTTCCTATTTTGGAAAAGATGGATCAGGTAGGATATTATTCTCTAGAGGTATGGGGCGGAGCTACATTTGATGCCTGTATAAGATTTCTAAATGAAGATCCTTGGGAAAGACTTAGAGAGATGAGAAAAAGAGTTAAGAATACAAAACTTCAGATGCTACTCCGTGGTCAAAATCTTCTTGGTTACAGACATTATGCAGATGATGTTGTTGATAAATTCATAGAAAAATCACTAAAAAATGGAATAGATATTATAAGAGTTTTTGACGCACTAAACGACTACAGAAACCTTGAAACTGCAATCAAATCCATTATTAAATATAACGGACACTGTCAAGGGTGTATCGCTTACACAACTAGTGAGATTCATACTGTAGATTACTTTGTAGAAAAAGTAAAAGAACTTGAAAAATTAGGTGCTCACTCAATCTGTATAAAGGATATGGCTGGAATATTACTTCCAGAAGTAGCCTATGAGTTAATAAAAAAGATAAAATCAGTAACTGATCTTCCTATTGAGCTTCATACTCACTGTACAAGTGGGATAGCATCGATGCTCTATATGAGGGCTATAGAGGCTGGAGTAGATATAATAGACACAGGTATATCACCTTTTTCAGGGGGGACAGCACAGCCTGCAACAGAAGTATTTGCCCATGTTTTAAAGGGAAGTGAAAGAGACCCAGAATTAGATCTTGGTCTTCTTTCAGAGATTGCAGATTACTTTAAGCCGATAAAAGAAAAGTACAGATCAGAAGGGATATTAAATCCAAAAGTAATGGATGTAGAGCCAAAGACACTTTCATACCAGGTTCCAGGTGGAATGCTTTCAAACCTTCTTTCGCAATTAGAAGGGCAGGGTGCATCTGACAGATATGAAGAGGTTCTTGAAGAGGTACCGAGAGTAAGAAAAGACCTCGGATATCCGCCTCTAGTAACTCCTCTTTCACAGATGGTTGGTACACAAGCAGTATTCAATGTACTTGTAGGAGAAAGATATAAATTTGTTCCTAAAGAGATAAAAGACTATGTAAGAGGAAAATATGGTCAGTCTCCGGCACCAATAAGCCAAGAGATAAAAGAGAAAATAATCGGAGAAGAGGCACCTATAACTCATAGACCGGCAGATGATATTTCTCCAGAATTTGAAAAGCTAAAAGCTGAGATAGGAGAGCTTGCTCAAAGTGACGAAGATGTATTAATATACGCTTTGTTCCCAGAAAATGCAAAAGAATTTTTAAATAAAAGATTTGAAGAGTTAGAAGAAGAGAAAGAATATATAATGACGGTATTCATCTAAAAAGGTATAAATGGAGGTGAGGGCAAAATGAATATTACAGAGCTTATGACACTATTTTCTAACCCAGAAAGTATTAAAACCCTGACTATGGGAGATAAAATGATGGGAGTGGGTGTGACTGTAATCCTTGGAATGGGTATAACAATTACAGCACTTATATTCATACAATTTCTTATAGGAATGATGACAAAATTAATGGCTGAGAAACCAAAAGAGGCAGTGGTTACCAAAGAGACTCCAACGGCTCCACTGAAGCCAGATGTCAACGATCCTGAACTGATGGCGGCTATATCTGCTGCAGTTGCTGCAAAGATGGGGATCTCACAAAAGAGTATTGTGAAAACAGTAGTTGAGAAAAGATAGAAACGGACTTTTTAATTTGATAACCTTATAAGAAATCTCACAGGAGGATAAAAATGAAAACTTTTAAAGTTGTTGTTAATGGAAATGAATATGAAGTAGGAGTAGAAGAAGTAAAGGCAGGAACATCGGCACCAAGAGCGGCAGCGCCGAAGCCAGTAGCACCAACACCGGCACCAAAACCGGTAACTACTGCAGCAGGGGCAGGAGCAGGAGTAAACACAGTAACTGCACCTATGCCTGGTACAATAATTAACGTAGGGTGTCACGCAGGAGCAAAAGTTTCTAAAGGTGATATCTTAGTAGTATTAGAAGCAATGAAAATGGAAAACGAAATTATGGCTCCTCATGACGGAACAGTTACTGAAGTAAGAGTACAACAGGGCGCTTCAGTTAATGCAGGAGATATACTAGTAGTATTATCTTAATACGTAGAGGAGGACATTTGTTATGTTACAAGCTTTAATGGATTTTTATACAAGCACAGGGTTCTATGGTATAAATATGGGTTCCATCTTAATGATGATAGTTGCCTGTATTTTCATGTACCTTGCAATAGTAAAAGGGTTTGAGCCGTTATTATTGGTTCCTATCTCTTTTGGAATGCTTCTTACAAACCTTCCCTTTGCCGGTCTTATGGCAGAGCCTTTAATGGAAGTTAAAGAGCACTTGACAGCCACAGGAGCTGTGCAGTATGTAGTTCATACAGCAGAGCCTGGAGGATTACTTTACTACCTATTCCAAGGTGACCACTTGGGGATTTTCCCACCGTTAATCTTCATGGGTGTAGGGGCGATGACAGACTTCGGTCCGTTAATTGCAAATCCTAAATCACTTCTTCTTGGAGCAGCAGCTCAGTTTGGAATCTTCGTTACTTTCCTAGGAGCTATAGGTTCTGGACTGTTTACAGCTCAGGAAGCGGCTTCAATCGGAATCATCGGTGGAGCAGACGGACCTACTGCAATCTTCCTTTCTTCAAAACTGGCTCCGCACCTAATGGGACCAATAGCTGTAGCAGCTTATTCATATATGGCGCTTGTACCAATCATTCAGCCGCCAATCATGACAGCTCTTACAAGTGAAAAAGAGAGAAAGATAAAGATGTCTCAACTTAGAATGGTAACAAAGAAAGAGAAAGTAATCTTCCCTATCGTAGTTACTATCATAGTATCTCTAATAGTACCTCCAGCAGCAACTCTAATCGGAATGTTAATGCTTGGAAACCTATTCAGAGAATGTGGAGTAGTAGGAAGACTAGAAGATACAGCGAAGAATGCGCTTATCAACATAATCACAATCTTCCTAGGAGTAACAGTTGGAGCAACAGCAACAGCTGAAGCCTTCCTAAAAGTAGAAACTTTAGCTATCCTAGCACTAGGAGTAGTAGCCTTTGGAATAGGAACAGGATCAGGAGTACTTCTTGCTAAGCTTATGAATAAGATGAGCAAGACACCTATAAATCCATTACTAGGATCTGCAGGAGTATCTGCAGTACCAATGGCAGCAAGGGTATCACAGGTAGTGGGACAGAAAGCTGACCCATCAAACTTCCTACTGATGCATGCAATGGGACCAAACGTTGCAGGAGTAATAGGATCTGCAGTATCTGCAGGGGTATTACTTTCACTGTTTGGATAAAATATACGCATAGCTTATGAAGTGATATTAGAAATAAAAGAATACATTTGATATATAAAAAGCAGATAGGATGAGTTTTCCTATCTGCTTTTTTAATACCCACAACATAGAATTATCGAGATGATATACTTCATTTGGGAATACACATCTTTATAAGTTTACTAGAGAGACATTTTGTTGAAAATTTCAAGGGATTTTAAGGCGTTTTCACGGGGTCTGACCTCTATAATATAGGTCATATCTTCCTTACCTATGATATCAAAGTGTTTTTTAAAATCCACTCCTCCATTGCCGATTATCTGGTGGTCACTTTTTCCGTTGTTGTCATGTACATGACAGGTTCTTATTCTGTCTTTGTGTTTTATAAAAAAATCCACTTCGTTATAAAGGTTTTCATATGAGTGACCTATATCCCAAGTGAGAAATAAGTTTTTATTTTCCTTTAAAACTTCTTCTAGTGTTTCCTGCACTAGTTTCTCAGGAAAACGTCCAGAGTTTTCCACACATAATATCGTTTTACCCGCAGAGTAATCTGCAAGTTCCATAAGGGATTCTTTTAAAACAACCTTGTATTCATCATGGTAAGTCTCATCAAGGTATGACTTTCTGTCTGTGAGGGTAAAGCATACGGCAGGCCCCACATGCATAGTTAATCTTGTAGCCCCAATATCCCCTGCAAAATCTATGACTGTCTTGAATCTTTTGATTGTAGCTATCCTTATATCCTTTTGAAGCTGAAGCAGTGTGAGATCCTCAGGGGCGTGTAGAGTAATCTCTACTCCTAGATCCTCACGGTATTTTTTTATCTCTTTTTTTTCTTCATCTGTGAAATTTTCTGGGAAAAATATAGGCATATTGACATTTAGCTCCACAGAGGAGAAGCCGTTGTCCTTCGCGTATTTTATAGAATCAAATATATTTTTTTCTCCAGAAGAAGCTGCGTATCCGAATTCCATAGAATTTACCTCCTTTAAACTAAAGGAAGTCCTAAATAGACTTCCTTCTTTTGAATTATTTATTAAAGTACAACACTCTTTGCAGTGACAATATTATCCATTTTCTTAAACTCTTCGAGAGTAGTTCCACATACTTCCTCGTCGATAGTTAATATCATGATGGCAGTGTCTCCCTTGGTTTTTCTTCCTACCTGCATTGTTGCGATGTTTATTCCTTTTTCTCCCGCTAATGTTCCCACATGTCCTATTACACCAGGGACATCTTTGTTTTTTATGAAAAGCATATATTCAGTAGGTTTTACCTCGAAGTCGAAGCCTTCAAGTTCAACTAGTTTTCCTTCGGCATTTGAACTGATGGTTCCTGAAATTGTAAACACATAGTTTTTGCTGTTTGTTATTTTTATTGTCACAAGGTTGGAATAGTTTCCGAAGTGCTCTATGAATTTTTTCTCTTTCATTCCTATTCCTGCATTTTCAGCCATTATTTTCGCATTTACATAATTGACGCTGTTTCCTAAGATAGGCTGTAAAAGTCCCTTTGTAAAGGCCAAATCAGCCATCTGAGTATCTAATTTTGAAACATCTCCCCAGTAGTTGATCTCTACAAATTTTACAGAGTCTGTATAAAGTTGGTAGTAAATTTTCCCCAGATTTTCCATAAGCTCTATGTAAGGTTTTACATCTTTTAGACCTTCTCTTTCCATTACAGGAAGGTTCACCGCCGTCTCGACTATCTCTCCGTGAAGTCCGTTTGCTACCTGCTGTGCAATGGCAATACCGACATTTTCTTGTGCCTCGGCAGTATTTGCACCTATGTGAGGAGTAGGGATGAAGTTATCAAATTCGTATAGAGGGCTTTCATATCTTGGCTCTACTGCATGGACGTCTATTCCTGCCCCTCTTATTTTTCCGCCTTTAAGACCCCGATAAAGAGCATCTTCATTTACTATCTTACCTCTGGCTACATTTACTAGGATTACATTGTCTTTCATCTTTTCTATCTCATCAAAGCTGATCATGTCAATTGTTTCCTCGGTTCTAGGTGTATGAATGGTTATAAAGTCAGACACCCTTAGAAGTTCGTCTAAATTTTCAGCTTTTTTTACCCCGAATCTGCTGAATCTCTCATCTGAAATATAAGGATCGTATGCTACGATTTTCATCCCGAAGGCCTTCATTCTAGTAGCCATAAGTGAACCGATTCTTCCAAGACCGATTATTCCCAAGGTCTTATTGTATAGTTCCACCCCTTCAAAGGAGTTTCTGCTCCATTTCCCAGCTTTCATATCTTTATCTGCTATTGCCACATCTCTGGCACACGCCATCATCAGAGCGATTCCTAGCTCACATGCAGAGATAGAGTTACTTTCTGGGGTATTTGCTACTATTACACCTTTTTTTGTAGCAGCATGAATGTCTATATTATCTGTACCGTTACCTGCACGTCCTACGATTCTGAGTTTAGTTGCTTTTTCCAAAAGCTCCTCATTTACCTGAGTAGCACTTCTTACCAAAAGAGCATCATAATCGTGAATTCTTTTCAAAAGTTCCTCACGACTTATACCGATGCAGACATCTACATCAAACTGCTTCTGAAGAAGTTCTATTCCTCTTATATCCATTTTTTCTGCAATAATTACTTTGAATTTACTCATTTAAATTCCCCCTTTGAACTGTTAAAAATCAAATTTATATTATCCCCTATATCAATTTACCCATTTTGATATGTTTGGGTTTTTTATGAACAGATCTGTAAAAATAACAAAATATTTTTGTGATAACTTTCAGATATACTATCATAAAAGATGGATTAATTCTAGATAAAGTTAATATTTGCGGGCTTGGATGAGGTTTTAACCCCATCTGTAGGGCGTCGGAATTTCAGTATTTTAAAAATTAAATAATACGTATTTTTTATAGAAATACTAATTTAAAAGTTGATTTTTGTAGTAAAAAAAGCCCCCCGTTAAAGTTTTTTTTCTGAAATAAAAATATCTGAACACAAAATATTTCTCCCTTAAATAATAAGTAGGAGTGTAATTAAATTCATTTTTTTATAATTATAAATTTTAAATTTTTAACTCTTTTTTTTAATTTCCCTGTATGCTCTTCCGACTAAATCTGTTATATTTCATCTTTTTTTATTCAGCGTGAGACAAATATCGGGCTTTTTAAATAAGAACTATATCTTTGATTTGTGGTGGTAATATTAGTTTAATTCAAGTTGCTACTTTAAAAAAATTCTTATAAATTACTGAATTTATCTGAATATTAAAGTCAAAAGATTTTGTCACGAATGGGCACTAATAAAAGATAGGGAAATTAGCACGAATAAGGACAAAAGCTTTTGGTCACAGAGAAAAGAAGAGAGTATCACGGAGGAGAGCGATATTAAAGTCAAAAGATTTTATCACGAATGAACACCAATAAAAGATAGGGAAATTAACACGAATAATAACAAAATCTTTTGGTCACAGAGGACACTGAGAAAAAAATAAAGTTTCATAGAGAAGATTTTTTGAATTTTCAAGTCGCAGGGCTTATACAGGAAAAAACCTGCACTCAGCCGTCCTACAGAATAAGTTCCGCAGGGAACCGAGGACTGTAGCTCATAAAGGCGATAAAAGAAATATACACTTCCTAGACATTTGAAAATTATTGAACTTTTCTGAGAGATAAGGAACAGATTTCTGTAACTATATCTCTCGACTCTGGAAAATTTTTCCAGAGTTTCCTTAAACTTCTTTCAAGAGAAAAGTAACGAATCCTTATAAATTCAATACTTTAATTTAATAAAAGTAGCAACTTGGGTTAGTTCCCTGATGTAAGAACTGAAATAAAGGTTTAATTTACAAAAGGAGATAATTATTGATTAAAATATTAGTAGTATTTTATTTTGTGAATGGCAGAAAAAAGTTTAATTTACCTCTTTAAAAACAGGGGATAAAGAGAATAAAAGTTTGAAAAAAATTTTTTTATTTTTAAAAACCCAAAGTTTACTTGGCTGGTAAACAACACAAGGAGATAAATCCTGATAAGGTTTGATTTATTTTGTCTTTTGTGCTATAATTACCACGGATAATGTAAATATGTCGAAGTTGGAAAGAGTGGGTTCAGGCCCGCTCTTTCTTTATAGTTTTTTTGGAAGTGAGGTGAAAATCACAAGATATGGAAAAAAATGCAAAGGCAGCTATCGTGGAAAAAATTTGGGATCTTACAACTCCTGTAGCAAGTGAATTTGGGCTTGACATAGTGGATATAGAATATCTACAAGACGGGGGATATTGGTATGTAAGAGTATACATAGAGAAGCCAGATGCTGAAATAACCTTAGTGGATTGCGCCAACGTAAGTAACAAAATTGAAGAGGACGTAGACGCCCTTATAGACAAAAAGTTCTTTTTAGAAGTGTCTTCTCCAGGTATAGAGAGACCGCTTAAAAGCGAAAAAGACTTTATGAGGTTTGTTGGAGAAAAAGCTAGATTAATCCTTAAGCATAAACTTGAAGATTCTAGAAACTGGACCGGAGAAATATCCAGTTATGAAAATGGAATCATCTATCTCGATGCAGAAGGGAAAAAGTTAGAGATTCCTTTCAGCGAGGTGAAAAAAGCCAACCTAGTCTTCGAATTTGGGGATTTTTAATATTTCAGGAGGTAATTTGAATGAAGAGTAAAGACGCAAAGGTTTTCCTCGAAGCCTTGACGGAACTAGAGAAGGAGAAGGGGATAAGCAAAGAAAGTCTTATCGAAACTGTAGAGCAGGCTCTTCTTGCTGCATACAAGAAACACTATGGGGAAGAGGATAGCTCTATAGAGGTGGAAATCAACAGGGAAACAGGAGATGTCAAGGTATATGAGATCAAAACTGTAGTAGAGGAGGAAGACCTCTATGACTCAGCTTGTGAGATCATACTCGAAGATGCCCTTTTAGAAAAAAAGAGAGCAAAAGTAGGGGATGTATTAAAAGTTGAGGTCAACTGTGAAGAGTTTAGAAGAAATGCTATCCAGAACGGAAAGCAGATTGTGATCCAAAAAGTAAGAGAAGCAGAAAGACAGTTTGTCTTTGATAAGTTTAAAAGCAGAGAAAAGGACATAATAAACGGAATAATCAGAAGAATAGATGATAGAAGAAATATCTTTATAGAGTTTGATGGTATAGAGGCAATGCTTCCTATCGTAGAGCAGTCTCCATCTGATGTATACAGAGTAGGAGACAGGCTTAAAGTATATGTTGTAGAAGTGGAAAAAACAAGCAGATTCCCGAAAATTTTAATTTCTAGAAAGCATGAGGGACTTCTCAAAAAACTATTTGAATTAGAGATACCTGAGATTGAAGACGGCCTTATAGAGATAAAGGCAGTAGCTAGAGAAGCAGGTTCTAGAGCAAAAGTAGCAGTTTATTCGGAAAATAAAGAGATCGATACAGTAGGGGCATGTATAGGACAAAAAGGTCTTAGAATTAAAAATGTTGTAAATGAACTTAACGGAGAAAAAATAGACATAGTTGAATGGCTTGAATCTCCAGAAGAGTTTGTATCTGCAGCTCTTAGTCCGGCAAAAGTAATGAGTGTAGAAGTTTTAGAAGACCGGGTAACAGCGAGAGTGATCGTAGATACATCACAGCTATCCCTCGCTATAGGTAAAAACGGTCAGAATGCAAGGCTAGCAGCCAAATTGACTGGTATGAGGGTAGACATAAAAACTCCCGAAGCTGCAGCAGAGGAAGAGAATTAATGAAAAGCAGTGACTTGCCAGAAAGAACCTGTGCTGTTTGCCGTAGTAAAAAAACGAAGGATCTTCTTTTTAGAATTGTGGAAAAAAATGGTCAATTCATCTACGACAGAGAACAGAAAATTCAGTCTCGTGGAAGCTATGTCTGCAGAACTCATGAATGTGTGAAAAGATTGTCAAAACATAAAAAATATAAAATGGAAATTTTCGAGCTAACTAAAATGGTGGATGACCTTAAAAAAAATTCTAAGGACTACATGGGAATATTAAATGCAATGAAAAATTCCCAGTTTCTGACATTTGGAATCAACATGGTTTTTGAAGATATAGATAAGATTCATTTTCTGATAATTGCAGAAGATATCAGTGAAAAAAATGATAAAAAGATAATCTCAAAAGCGAAAGAACAGGGAATAACATATATCCATTATGGTAATAAAAATCAGCTTGGAGAGATATTTGGCAAAGCTGAGATTAATGTTATAGGCGTTAAAAATAAAAAAGTGGCACGTGGTCTCATGGAGTAAACGTACTGGAGGTGTTATTATTGAAGACAAGAGTACATGAATTAGCTAAGAAGCATGATATGTCAAACAAGGATTTTTTAAATCTTCTTCATGAAATGGGAGTGGAGGTTTCTTCACATCTTTCTGGTTTAAGTGATGAAGTTGTGAAGGAGATAGAGGAGTATCTTGAGTCTGAAGAAAATACAGATTCAAAGAAAAAAAAGAAAAAAAGAAGTAAAGGAGCAGCCAAAGAATCTTCTAAGGATAAAGAGGAAAAGGGAAAAGGGAAAGCTACTAAAAAGAAAAAAGGTAGAAGATCTGACTTTACCGTAAAAAAAGCTGAAGAGGCAGAAGAAGTTGTATTAGAAGAAGATGGAATGAAAATAGTAAAGCTAAGAGGTGAGATCACAGTTGGTGAATTTGCTGAAAAGCTGGGAATAAATGCAACGGAAATCATTAAAAAACTTTTCCTTAAAGGACAGATGCTTACAATAAACAACACCATGTCTTTAGAATTAGCAGAAGAGATGGCTGTTGAATATGATGCACTTATAGAGGTAGAAGAAGAAGTAGAGATGGAATTCGGAGAAAAGTTTGACCTTGAATTAGAGGACAAAGAATCTGACCTTGTGGAAAGACCGCCTGTGATTACAATAATGGGACATGTTGACCACGGAAAAACCTCACTTTTAGATGCACTAAGAGCCACTAATGTCGCAGACGGAGAAGCGGGAGGAATCACTCAAAGAATCGGTGCCTATCAGATATCAAAAAATGGTAAAAAGATTACCTTTGTAGATACTCCAGGACATGAGGCCTTTACAGATATGAGAGCAAGGGGAGCTCAGGTTACAGATATAGCTATTCTTGTGGTAGCAGCAGACGATGGAGTAATGCCTCAGACAGTAGAAGCCTTATCCCATGCAAAGGCAGCAAAAGTACCGATCATTGTGGCGGTAAATAAAATAGATAAACCTGAAGCCAATGCTCTAAAGGTAAAACAGGAGCTTATGGAACATGGACTTGTATCTGTAGAATGGGGAGGAGACGTAGAATTCGTAGAAGTTTCAGCAAAACAAAGACTAAACCTTGATGAACTTCTTGAAACAATCCTTCTTACTGCAGAGATATTAGAACTTAAGGCGAATCCTAAGAAAAGAGCTAAAGGTATAGTCCTTGAATCTAGACTAGATCCAAAAGTAGGACCTATAGCCGACGTTTTGATACAGGAGGGTGAACTTAAAATAGGAGATGTCATCGTTGCTGGAGAGGCTCAAGGTAAGGTAAGAGCTCTTATGGATGACAGAGGAGAAAGAGTGGAGTCCGTAGGGCTTGCTCAACCTACAGAGATTATAGGCTTTAACATAGTTCCAGAAGCAGGGGATGTAGTGTATGTAATCCAAAATGAACAGCACGCTAGAAGAATCGTAGAGGAAGTAGCCAAGGCAAGAAAAATATCAGAAGTATCTAGAAAGTCTATCTCTCTTGAATCACTTTCTCAGCACATGGAAGATTCAAATATAAAAGAACTTAATCTTATATTGAGAGCGGACTCAAAAGGTTCAGTAGAGGCTCTAAAAGAATCTCTTCATAAGCTTTCTACTGATGAAGTTGCAGTAAACATAATCCAGGCTGCATCAGGAGCGATAACGGAAAGTGACGTAAAACTTGCAGAAGCCTCAGATGCTATCATCATAGGTTTCCATGTAAGACCTACAACAAAGGCCCTTAGAGGAGCGGATGACTCAGGTGTAGAGATAAGAACATCAAATATTATCTACCATATTACTGAGGACATAGAAAAAGCTCTTACGGGAATGTTAGACCCTGAATTCAGAGAGAATTATCAGGGAAGAATAGAGATTAAGAAGATATTTAAAGTAAGCAAAATCGGAAATATAGCAGGATGTATAGTTGTAGACGGCAAGGTGAAAAGTGATTCTAATATAAGACTCCTCAGAAATGGAGTTGTAGTTTACGAAGGGAAACTTGACTCACTGAAAAGATTCAAGGATGATGCTAAAGAGGTTGTTGCTGGTCAGGAATGTGGACTGAACATTCAAAACTTCAATGACATCAAAGAGGGAGATATCGTCGAAGCTTTTGACGTCATTGAAATAAAAAGAACTTTAAAATAAACTTAGCAGCAGGAGAATGCATCTTCTGAAGCTTTCTATGGTTATTTGGAGAAAGAGGGTGTTATCATGAAAAAACAAAGAATTGCTGCCATTGAAAAAGAGATAACAAAGGTAATTTCTAATGTTTTATTTGGAGAACTTAAAAATCCCAAAATAAAAGGTATAGTCTCTGTTACTCATGTAAGAGTGACGGAGGATCTTAAGTTTGTGGATGTTAGTTTTAGCGTTCTTCCCATGGCGGGACAGACAGTAAACAGAGAAGCTGTACTAAAAGGCCTTAATGAAACAAGAGGATATTTCAGAAAAAGAATCGGTGAAGAGATAAAAATCAGATTTGTACCTGAAGTAAGAGTTCATTTAGATGACAGTATAGAACATGCAGTTAAAATTTCAAAACTACTAAACGAAGTAAAGGAATAGTGGTTGTATGTTGTGGGAATATAGTGATGTGGCGGAGTCCCTGGTGGACTCTAGGTCTAGGGAATGGCATGTATCAAAATGCCTTTCCAGACTTCTCCTCAACAGAGGAATAAACACCGAAGACAGATTAAAGGATTTCCTCAATCCCCACATTGATAAATTTAGAGATCCTTTTGATTTTGAAAGGATGAATGAAGTTGTCAAAAAGATAATTGACGCTAAAGAAAAAGGTGAAAAGATTTTTATCTACGGGGACTATGATGTAGATGGAATAACAGCAGCCACTTTTCTGGTATTGGTCTTTAGGCAGATAGGAATAGATGTGGACTACTATATCCCAAACCGGATGGAAGAGGGGTACGGTCTAGACAGAAAGGCTATCAATTACATAAATGGTAAAAATGGCAGACTTGTCATAACTGTAGATACAGGTGTAAATTCCATAGAAGATGTGGAATATGCAAATAAACTGGGTATAGACGTGATAATATCTGACCACCACAAAATAATCAAGGAAAAAGGTGATGAGCAGCTGCTGATAATCAATCCTAAATTTAGCGAGGGATATCAGTTTAAGTTTTTAGCTGGCGCAGGAGTGGCCCTTAAAGTAGCCCAGGCGGTATACATGACCTCAGGAGAAAATCTTGATAAACTATATCAGTATATTGATATAGTAATGATAGGAACTGTGGCAGACGTAGTACCCATGATAGATGAAAACAGGATCATAATACGGAAAGGTCTTGAAGTAATAAAAAAAACAAAGGTAAAAGGTCTGGTATACCTCATGAAATATCTGAGGCTTCAGAATAAAGATATAACCACTACTGATGTGAGCTTTTTTATATCTCCACTCCTTAACTCTCTCGGGAGAATAGGCACATCAAAGGTCGGAGCAGATTTCTTTATAAATGAAGACGACTTTGAAATATATAATATCATCGAAGAGATGAAGAAATCCAACAAGAAGAGAAGAGAGTTGGAAAGAACTATTTTTAATGAGATAGATGATGATATTCAAAAGATGAAGGACAAGAACTTTAAGTATCTTTTTTTGAAATCTTCTAAGTGGCATCCTGGTGTAATAGGAGTGATCTCATCGAGGCTCTCTATAAAATACCATGTTCCTGTGGTCCTTGTAGCTATAAAAGACGGGATAGGGAAAGCATCATGCAGAAGTATAGAGGGAATAAATATTTTCAATATACTCAAGGAGATGGCAGATAAGCTATTAAGGTTTGGAGGCCACGACCTGGCATCTGGCTTTATTGCTAGAACCTCTAATCTTGATGAGATAGAAAAGAGATTAAAAGGATGCCTTGAAATACCCGGCCAAAAAAAGGAAATAAAGACTCTAAAGATAGACGGAACATTTTCTATTGAAAATATAGATGAAAACATTTTAAAAGATTTAGAAAGGGTTTCACCCTATGGATTGGAAAATGAACATCCTATTTTTCTTGATGAAGGGCTTGAATTCGAGAACCTTAAAAAATTTGGTGTTGAAAACAGGCACTTTAAGACTTTTATAAAAAAGAACGGCAAGAGATACTCTGCCATAGCCTTTGATCTCGGGTCTAAAATAGATGAAGAGGGGTATAAGCTTCAGAGATTTGATATAGCCTATTATCCTGAAAAGGTATATTATAAGGGTTATGAAACCCTCCAGATCAGAATCAAAGATTTTAGGGTAAAAGATGATTTTTATAATATTTTTACATAATAAATAAGGAGGAAATTGATGAATTACGAAATTAAGAAACTTGAAAACTCTACTGTTGAGATCTCTTTGGTACTAGAAGGTGCAGAAGTTAAGGGGTACAAAGATGAAGTAATAAAAAATCTAGCTGGAAAGGCTGATGTTCCTGGATTCAGAAAAGGTAAAGCACCTACTTCAGCAATTGAATCTAAATTCAAAGAGGTTATTCAAGAAGAAATAACTGAAAAAGTACTTCAGGCACATTATGAAACTGTATTAAAGGAAACAGGAATCAAACCTGTAAACTTTGTAAATTCAGCTAATGTAGATCTAGAAGATGAAAAATATGTGGGGAAATTCTTAGTAGATGTTTACCCTGAGTTTGAAGTTGCAAACTACAAAGGTCTAGAAGCTGAAAAAGAAAATTTTGAAATAAATGATGAAGTTTTAAACAGTGAGATCGAACTTATGATAGAAAAGGAATCTAAACTTTCAGATGCCCCTGAAGGATACAAGGCCCAAATGGATGATACTTTAGACCTTGCTTTTGAAGGCTTTATAGACGGAGAAGCATTTGAAGGTGGAAAAGCGGACTCACATATGCTAAAATTAGGTTCTAAAATGTTTATAGGTGACTTTGAAGAGCAATTAGTAGGATACGAAGCAGGACAAGAGGGAGAAGTGAACGTATCTTTCCCTGAAGATTACCATGCACCAAACCTTGCAGGTAAACCAGCTGTATTCAAAGTAAAAGTAAATGCAGTTAAAGTTATGGAAAAACCAGAACTTAACGATGAATTTGCAAAGGCTCAAGGATTTGAATCTGTAGAGGATTTAAAAGCTAAGAAAGCTTTAGAGATCAAAGAAAGAGAAGAAGCTAGAACTGTAAACGAGTATAGAGGAAAACTTCTTCAGCAGGTAGTTGATAATACAGATATGGCTTTACCTAACTCAATGATCGAAAGAGAGATAAAGGGAAGAATAGCTGAGATGGAGCAGCAGCTTTCTACGCAAGGTATCGGACTTGACATGTATCTTAAAATGTCAGGAGTTACTATGGAAAAAATGAATGAGCAGCTTAGACCAATGGCAGCTCAAAAAGTTAAGTTGGACGTAATCTTAGATGCAATAGCAACTGCTGAAAACATCACAGTCTCTGACGAGGAGCTTGCTGAAAAAATGGAAGAAGTAGCTAAAATGTACGGAATGGATACTGAAAAACTTACAGAAGAGCTAACAAAAGCGGGAAACTTAAACACATTTAAAGAAAATGTAAAAATAGACACAAGAATTCAAAAGACAATGGATTTTATTGTAAATAATGCCAAATAGTTTTTAAAAAAAGTTATAGGGCAGATTATTCTGCCCTATAAACTCATAAAGTAATTATTATAAAATGAGCAGCTTAAGGGACAAGAGGGTCACTTGTGGCTTTAGCTACTGATTAAGGAGGGATAATAATGTATAATCCAACAGTAATAGAAAACACAGGTAGAGGAGAGCGTGCTTATGACATCTACTCCAGACTTTTAAGAGATAGAATTATATTCTTGGGAACTGAAATAGATGACCGTGTGGCTAACTCCATAGTGGCGCAACTTTTGTTTCTAGAAGCCGAAGATGCTGAAAAAGACATTATCATGTACATCAACAGTCCTGGTGGGGTAATTACCGGGGGAATGGCGATCTATGATACTATGAATTATATCAAACCTGACGTACAGACAGTGTGTATAGGCCAGGCGGCAAGTATGGGTGCGCTTCTTCTGACTGCAGGGGCCCCAGGAAAAAGATATTCTCTTGAAAACGCGAGGATAATGATACACCAGCCTTTAGGCGGAGCCAGAGGACAGGCAACGGACATAGCAATACAGGCAAAAGAGATATTGAAGATGAAAGAGCTTACATCACAGATAATTTCCAAAACCACAGGACAACCTCTTGATAAGGTAATGGAAGATACTGAAAGAGATAAATACATGAACCCTTACGAAGCAAAGGAGTATGGATTAATCGATCATGTGTTCAAAGGAACAAGAGGTGAGGAAAAAAATGGATAAGGAAACTAGATGCTCCTTTTGTGGGAAAAAAGAGGGAGAAGTAGCAAAACTTATAGCAGGTGTAGGGGGAGCCTTTATTTGCAATGAGTGCGTAGAAGCTTGCGTAGAGATGCTTGATTTTTCAATAGATGCACTTCCCTATGACAGAGAGGACTTTTCTGAAATCAATCTTTTAAAACCAAGGGAGATAAAAACCAGTCTCGATGAATATGTAATAGGACAGGAACATGCAAAAAAGGTACTAGCTGTATCTGTGTACAACCACTATAAAAGAATCCTTCACAAAGACAAAAGAGAAGAGTCAGATGTAGAGCTTCAAAAGTCCAATGTATTGCTTATAGGACCTACAGGTTCAGGTAAGACACTACTTGCACAGACTCTTGCAAGGACCCTTCATGTACCCTTTGCCATAGCAGATGCAACTACACTTACAGAAGCTGGATATGTAGGGGATGACGTAGAGAATGTACTTGTGAGACTACTTCAGGCTGCAGATTATGATGTAGAGGCGGCAGAGAGAGGGATAATCTACATAGATGAGATAGATAAAATCGCCAGAAAATCTGAGAATACATCTATAACTAGGGATGTATCTGGAGAGGGAGTGCAGCAGGCACTTTTGAAAATAATAGAGGGAACAAAGGCACAGGTTCCCCCTCAGGGCGGAAGAAAGCACCCTCATCAAGAGTTGATAGAGATAGACACTTCTAACATACTATTCATAGTGGGAGGAGCCTTTGAGGGTCTAGATAAAGTTATTAAATCTAGAACTAAGAAAAAAGTAATAGGATTTGGTGCAGATATGAAATACGACTCGAAAGAATCTGAGGACGAGACGCTATCAAAGGTTTTACCGGAAGACCTTGTGAAACACGGTCTTATACCGGAATTGATAGGGAGACTACCTGTTCTCACAACTCTTGAAAACCTAGATGAAGATGCCCTTATAAGTATTCTTGTAGAGCCCAAAAACGCCATTATAAAACAGTATAAAAAGTTTTTTGAATTTGAAGAGGTAGAGCTTGAATTTGAAGAAGAGGCGCTAAAGAGAATAGCCCATATGGCCATAGAGAGAAAAATTGGTGCTAGAGGGTTGAGATCAATATTAGAAAGTACCATGCTGGCACTTATGTATGAAGTTCCATCTAGCGGCGATGTGGAAAAAATAATCATAACAGAGGGAGCTGTCAGCAACAGCAAAGAAGCTGTTATTGTAAAAAAGGAGGGGTAACTCAATGATTAGGACACCGTTTATACCCACGAGAGATTTAGTTATCTTCCCAGGAATAATAACTCCACTTTTTGTGGGAAGAGAGATAAGCATAAATAGCCTTGAAAAAGCGATGTTAAATGAAAATAAAATAGTCCTTTGTATGCAGAAGGATTTCCTAAAAGAGGAGCCTGAACTTCCAGAAGATGTCCATAATGTAGGAGTTTTGGCAAATGTACTTCAGACAGTAAAGATGCCAAACAATACTATCAAGGTACTTGTAGAAGCCCAGAAAAGAATCACCTTGAAAAAAGTGGTGGAAGAAGATGAATCCTATTTTGCTACCTATAAAATAGTGGAAACTAAGGAGCTAGACCCTGTAGTAGGGAAAGCACTTTATAGAAAAGTAATTGATATTTTCGAAAAATATGCAAAGATGAACAGCAGAATACTTCCAGACCTTATTGCAAATTTAAGAGGACTTACTGATATTGAGAAGGCCTTTGATCTCATATCTTCAAACCTGCAGGCAACTAGTGAAGAAAAACAAAAGCTTCTTGAAACTTTTGACACTGAAGAGAGAGGATACCTTCTCATAGATATCATATCAAAAGAGATCGAAATAGCTGGAATAGAGAAAAAAATTGACAGCAAAGTCAAAGAGAAAATGAACCAGGCACAGAAGTCATACTATCTCAAAGAGAAAATAAATGCAATGAAAGATGAACTTGGAGAAAACTTTGAAGATGATGATATAGCTGAGCTAAAAGAAAAAATAAAAAAAGCAAAACTCCCTCAGGAACCGAAAAAGAAAGTGGAAAAAGAACTTTCCAGGCTTACTAAAATGCCGGCGTTTTCTGCAGAATCAACAGTTTCAAGGACTTATATTGAGACTATAGCAGAACTTCCTTGGAACAAAAAAACAAAAGATATACTAGATGTAAAAAAGGCTCATGAAGTACTAGAAGCAGATCACTACGGGCTTAAAGAAGTAAAGGAAAGAATCTTAGAATATCTTTCTGTAAAGAAACTAAACCCTGGAATGAAAGGCAGCATACTTTGCCTGGTAGGACCTCCAGGTGTAGGAAAAACATCCCTTGCAAAATCAATAGCATCGGCTATGGGTAGAAAATTTGCAAGAGTTTCCCTAGGAGGAGTTAGAGATGAAGCTGATATAAGAGGACACAGAAGAACCTACATAGGCTCTATGCCTGGTAGAATAATAAGGACCTTAAAAGATGCACAGTCAAAAAATCCTCTTGTTCTTTTAGATGAGATAGATAAAATGTCTAGTGACTTTAAGGGAGATCCGGCTTCTGCAATGCTTGAAGTTTTAGATCCTGAGCAAAACAAGCACTTTGAAGATCATTATGTAGATATGCCTTTTGATCTTTCAGATATATTTTTCATAGCTACGGCCAATGACTTGAGAACTATACCTGCCCCTCTTAGAGACAGGATGGATATCATAAGCCTTTCGTCATATACTGAGTATGAAAAACTTCATATAGCAAAAAGATACCTTATAGAACAGGCTAAAAATGAAAACGGACTAGGCAATATAACACTTGAACTATCTGACAGAGCTCTTATGAGAATAATAGATGAATATACAAGAGAAGCTGGGGTAAGAACATTAAAGAGAGAGATATCTAGGCTCTTTAGAAGGATTGCTAAGGAGATAGTGGATACAGATAAGAAAAAAGTGGTTGTAAATGTAAAAAATCTAGAAAGATATATGGGTAAAGTAAAATTTAGACCTGGAAAAATGAGAGAGAAAGAATATAAAGTAGGAGTCGTAAACGGTCTGGCATGGACTGCAGTAGGTGGTACTACTCTTGAGGTACAGGGAGTATCAATGCCTGGAAAAGGTAAGCTTGCCTTGACAGGAACTCTAGGAAATGTCATGAAAGAGTCTGCTCAGGTGGCTTATACCTTTGTAAGAGCCAAGGGACAGGAATTTGGAATTGAAGAGTCTGACTTTAACGAAAAGAAAGATATACACCTTCATTTCCCTGAAGGAGCCACTCCAAAAGACGGCCCTTCTGCTGGAATTACTATAACAACTACAATCATCTCAATCCTTTCTGGAAGAGGAGTGAGACAAGATCTAGCAATGACGGGAGAAATCACCATAACAGGTGAAGTCCTGGCTGTAGGAGGCATAAAAGAGAAAGTTATAGGGGCTCACAGGGTCGGTATAAGAGAGGTTATTCTTCCTGCAGAAAATGAGTCTGATGTTTCTGAAATCCCTTCAGAGGTTTCAAAAGATATGAAATTTAACTTTGTTAAAAACTATGAAGAAGTAGAAAAATTAGTATTTGAGAAATAGTAAAAAGGGGAGAATTCCCCTTTTTACATTTGGGAGGTGTATTTTATGTTCAAAAAAATAGAGACAAAAGAGCTGGGAAATCCCTTTGATATGATAGGAAATTACTGGATGCTCATAACTGCAAAGGATGAAAGCAAAGTGAATACAATGACAGCTTCTTGGGGTGGTATGGGGCACCTTTGGAATAAGGATGTTGTATATATATTTGTTAGACCTGGAAGATATACCTATGAGTTTATTGAAAAATCAGAAGAGTTTACTCTCACGTTTTTTCAGGATGGATATAGAGAAAAGCTTACTTACCTAGGTAAGATATCTGGAAGAGACGAGAATAAAATAGAAAAAGCTGGTTTATCTGTAGTTTCAGAAGGAAACTATCCTTATTTCAAAGAGGGGAAGACTGTTGTCAAATGCAACAAACTCTATAAACAGAGGTTGGACAAGGAGTGCTTTTTAGATGCTTCCCTTGATAAGTTTTATAAGGATGACTACCATTACATGTATATAGGTGAAATTGTAGAGGTACTTAGAAAGGAGGTATAGGGGGTTATATGAACATTAAACAAGCAGATTATGTAAAATCCGCTGTATTTGAAAAAGACTATCCAGAAGAAATTGCCTCTTATGAGTTCGCATTTGTGGGAAGGTCTAATGTGGGAAAATCTTCTCTTATAAACAGCATAACAGGGAGAAGAAAACTGGCAAAAACCAGTAAAACACCTGGAAGGACTCAGCTTATAAATTATTTTATTATAAATAAAGAGTTTTTTTTCGTAGATCTGCCAGGGTATGGTTTCGCAAAAGTTCCTAAGTCCATGAAAGAGGAATGGGGGAAAACCATGGAAACCTATCTGGCATCAGCCAGACAAAAGTTGGTTTTTGTGCTGCTAGATATAAGAAGAATACCTAGTGAGGACGATATAAATATGCTTAAGTGGCTAGATCACTTTGAGATTCCATTTAAGATTATCTTTACAAAGGTGGATAAAGTTTCTAATAATGAAAAATTTAAGAACTTGAAGAGTATAAAGAAAAAGTTAGTTTTTGACAATTCAGATGTCTTTTTCCATTCTTCTCTTAACCACGCAGGTAAAGATGAGATATTAAATTATGTGGAAAGTGTTCTGAAAAATGGGATATAAAAGACTTTGAAAATATATAAAAATTTGATATAATGAAAAATAAAAAGTATATATTTCAATGCTTATTTGGAGAGGATATTATAATTATGCTTAAAAATAGATCGGTCACAGTCGTAGTAGAGCAAACAAGTTAATATAACTGGGGTAGCTATGACTCATGGTATAGTTAAATATCTAAAAGGCAAATAATTAGAGGTTTGTGCAGCTATCTTAGTAATTAAAGGACTAATAATAGCTGCTTTTTTATTGCGATTCATAAGATAAAATTTAAATTATAATAAATTTCAGGAGGGACAGTAATGGATGAACTAAGTAAAATTTATTCTCCTAAGGAGATTGAGGATAAGTGGTATCAAGATTGGGAAAAGAAGGGGTATTTTTCTGCCACAATGGATGAGGAAAAGCCAAATTATTCAATTGTAATCCCTCCACCTAATGTAACTGGAATACTACACATGGGACACGTACTGAATAACACAATTCAGGATACAATTATCAGATTTAAAAGAATGAGTGGTTACAATACTCTTTGGCAGCCTGGAACAGATCACGCCGGTATTGCAACACAAAACAAGGTAGAAAGAAAACTGGCTGAACAGGGACTAAAAAAAGAGGACCTGGGAAGAGAAAAGTTTTTGGAAAAGGTATGGGAATGGAAAGAGGAGCATGGGGGACTCATAACTAACCAGTTGAGAAAATTAGGTGCGTCACTTGATTGGGAAAGAGAAAGATTTACCATGGATGAGGGGCTTTCAGACTCTGTAAAAGAGATATTTGTAAAATTATACAACGATGACCTAATATATCAAGGTGAGTACATGGTAAACTGGTGTCCTCGTTGTGGGACAGCGTTAGCAGATGATGAAGTGGATCACGAGGAGAAAAAAGGAAGCCTCTGGCATATAAAATATCCCATCAAGGATTCAGATGAAGAATTTGTCATAGCTACTACAAGACCTGAAACAATGCTTGGGGACACTGGTGTAGCAGTCAATCCAAATGATGAAAGATATAAGCATTTGATAGGAAAAACTGTAATTCTTCCATTAGTAGGAAGAGAAATACCTATTTTTGCCGATGAATATGTGGATATGGAATTCGGAACAGGTGTGGTAAAAATGACCCCGGCACATGATCCTAACGATTTTGAAATTGGGAAAAAGCATAATCTTGAAATCATAAATATAATGACTGAAGATGGTAAAATTAACGAGTTAGGTGGAAAATATCAGGGGCTAGATCGGTTTGAGGCAAGAAAAGTAATAATAAAAGATCTTGAAGATAAGGGGATTCTTGTAAAAACAGAGGAACATATCCACAAAGTTGGGGGATGCTATAGGTGTGATACAGTAGTTGAGCCTAGGGTATCTAAGCAGTGGTTTGTAAAAATGAAACCTCTTGCTGAAAAAGCACTAGAAGTAGTAAGAAACGGACAGGTAAAAATAGTTCCTAAGAGATGGGAAAAAGTTTACTATAACTGGCTAGAAAACATAAGAGACTGGTGTATATCAAGACAGATATGGTGGGGACACAGAATACCTGCTTATTATGGTCCGGACAACCATATGTTCGTAGCTAGAAATCCTGAAGAAGCTGCACAACAGGCAGAGGCCCACTATGGTAAAAAAGTGGAGCTGACACAGGAAACAGATGTACTTGATACTTGGTTTTCATCTGCCCTATGGCCTTTCTCTACCCTTGGATGGCCAGATAAGACTAAAGAGCTAGAGATGTTTTATCCTACTGCTACTCTTGTAACAGGAGCAGATATACTTTTCTTCTGGGTAGCCAGAATGATAATGATGGGTCTCTATGAAATGGAAGAGATTCCTTTTGAAACTGTTTATCTTCACGGAATTGTGAGAGATGAAAATGGTAAAAAAATGTCCAAATCTCTAGGTAACTCACCTGACCCACTGAAATTGATCGATGAATATGGTGCAGATGCCATTAGATTTACAATGCTTTATAACACATCTCAGGGACAGGATGTACATTTTTCTGAGAAGTTAATAGAGATGGGGAGAAATTTTGCCAATAAAACATGGAATGTGTCAAGATTCGTGCTTATGAATCTTGAAGGTTTCGATATAAAATCAGTTGAAAAAGATGAACTTAAACTTGAGCTGGTAGACAGATGGATATTCTCAAAATTTAATAAAACTGCAAAGGATGTAGCTACAAAATTAGACAGAAATAACTTAGATGAAGCTGCTAAGTCTGTATATGAATTCCTGAGAGGAGATTTCTGTGACTGGTATGTAGAGATGGCTAAGGTTAGACTTTATAATGCTGAAGATGAAGTTTCTAAGAAAACAGCCCAGTATGTACTATGGACAATCTTAGAATCATCTCTTAGACTTCTTCATCCTTTCATGCCTTTCTTAACAGAGGAGATCTGGCAGAAGCTAGGGGCAGATGGAAAAACTATAATGCTTGAGAGTTTCCCTCTATGTCAGGAGGAACTTGTAGATGAAGAGTCTGAAAAAGCTTTCGAATACATTCAGACGGTGATATCTTCTGTAAGAAATATAAGAGCTGAAATAGGAATATCTCCAGCTAAGCCTGTAAATATGATAGTAAGAACCTCTGATGAACTAGAATTAAAGGCTCTTCAAGACAACAGAGGTTTCCTCTTAAATTTGGCTAAACTTGAGACTCTAGAAGTTGGAGAAAATCTTGAGAAACCTAAACAAGCTGGGTTCAGAGTTGCAAAAAATTCTGAGTTGTATGTTCCTTTGACAGGACTTCTAGATTCTGAAGCAGAGATAAAAAAAATAAATGTGCAGATGGAAAAAATACAAAAAGACCTTGATAAGGTTACAGCAAAACTTTCAAATGAAAAATTTACATCTAAGGCTCCTACACAGATAATAGAAAGAGAGAAAAGAATTCAAAAAGAATATCAGGATAAGATAAATAAACTTCAAGAAAACCTGAAAAACTTTTTATAATGAATAGGCAGAGTATCCGACATTTATGCCGGATACTCTGTTTGTCTTTATGAAGCAATAAAGGGTCTATAAAATAAATCGAGGTAATAATTTTATTGAGTAAAGTAACCTAAGTTGCTACCTTTATTTCAGATTAAATTACTGAATTTATCTGAATATCAGAATCAAAAGATTTTTTCACGAATGGACACTAATAAAAGATAGGAAAATTAACACGACTTTTGGTCACAGAGAAAAGAAGAGAGTATCACGGAGGAGAGCGATATTAAAGTCAAAAGATTTTGTCACGAATGGACACCAATAAAAGATAGGGAAATTAACACGAATAAGGGCACAACCTCTTGAACACAGAGGACACAGAGAAAAAGAGAGAGTTTCATAGAGTTGAACCCAAAAGTATTTATACTTTCTTTTTTGAGTGGTTTTTTATCTCTTTTCCCTTGCCATTGATAAAATCAGCGTTAAGAATAACCGCAGTAAAATCCTTAGAAAAAATCGACTGTCTGAGCGCAGCGAGTTTCGAGTTTTTCTTGGATTTTCAAGGTTATTTAGCTGATTTTTCATAGGCTTGAACTTTTGGTTACTTTTCTTTCAAGAGAAAAGTAACGAATCCCGATAAATTCAATACTTTATGAGAATTTCTTTCAAGTAAAAACTTAAGTTAAAGTAACAAAATAAATAAAAACTATCAATATTATTTTTATAACAGAATATCTTATTTTTTTTGTAAGTTTTTTTATCTGTTTTGGGGTATTAATTTTCCATAAAGTTAAGATACTAAAACTTTGTAAGTTTTTATCAAATATATAGTGAAAATTATTAAAATATATGATAGAATTAAGATAAAGATTAATTTTAGTAGGGAGTGAGGATATTGGATTTACACTATCTAAGAATTTTTTATGAAGTTGCAAAGGAAAGAAGTTTTACTAAAGCAGCAAATAAATTGTATATAAATCAATCTGCAGTGTCTATTCAGGTTAAAAAATTTGAGGAACTTTTAAATACGAAACTATTTGATAGAAGTTCTAAAAAAATTAAACTGACATATTCTGGAGAAGTTCTTTATAAGATGGCTGAAGAGATCTTTCAGAAAGTAAAGAGAGCCGAAAAAGAGATGACAAGGATAATAGAACTAGACAAGGCAAAGATATCAATAGGATCTACTTCCACAGTAGGAGAACCACTTATTCCTAAATTGATGAAAGGTTTTTCTAAAGTGCACTCAGAAATAGAATATGACATAATTTTTTCTGATAAGCAGAGACTTCTTAAGAGTTTGAAAGAGGGAGAACTAGATGTTATAATAATAGATGAGGAGCATATAACAGATCCGAATCTAGAAGTAATAGAAGTAGATAAATTCCCTTATGTACTAGTAAGTAAGGAAGACTATAGAGATATAGAAGATGTCATAGACACTCCGCTTATATCAAGAAAGACAATATCTAATAATAACGAGGCTATAGCAGCGCTTGAAAATAAATATAAGATCTCTTTTGAAAACCAGATTTCAGTTATGGGAAGTCTAGAAACAATCAAGGGAATGGTAAGAGAAGGAGTAGGAAACGTAATACTTCCATACTACTCAGTTTATAAAGAGGTTGAAGCAGGAGAATTTAAGATAATAGAGAAAATAGAAGACGTTGAAGATGCCTATCAGATAGTTATAACCAAGGATAAGAGAACACTTCTTGAAATAATAAAGTTTATAAACTTTACTCAAAATTTTAAAATTATATAGGAGGATTTATGAAACTTATTGATTCATATATAAAAACATACAATCTGCTGGAAAGTTTTATAAAAGAAGAGGAAAAATCCAATGTGACTGAAAAAGTGGCTAAGGATCTTGCTGGTGTTTTTGAAAATGGGAATAAGGCTCTCATATGCGGAAACGGAGGCAGCAACTGTGATGCACTTCATTTTGCAGAGGAGTTTACAGGGAGATTCAGAAGTGATAGAAGAGCCCTTCCTGCTATAGCTATATCAGATTCGTCTCATATAACCTGTGTGGGAAATGACTATGGATTTGACCATATTTTTTCTAGGGGTGTAGAAGCCTATGGAAAAGAGGGGGATTTCTTTATAGGAATATCAACAAGTGGAAATTCTGAAAATGTAATAAAAGCTGTGGAAGCTGCCAAAAAATCAGGTTTAAAAACTTGCCTTCTTTTGGGGAAAGACGGAGGAAAGTTAAAGGGAATGTGTGACTATGAGTTCATAATCCCTGGGGAAACTTCAGACAGAATACAGGAAATTCACATGATGATTCTTCATATTATCATAGAGGGTGTAGAAAAAATAATGTTTCCTGAAAACTATAAATAAAAAAGAGCCGTAGGGCTCTTTTTTATTTATCCTGTGAACAGCTGCTCATGCTATTTTCTAGGTCGGGTTTATCCACACTAATTACTTTTATTTTCTGATCTATAAGCTTTTCACCACGTTTTTTATCAAAAAAGTATATTATTCCAAAGGAGACTGCTAAAAATAGAAAACTCATAAAAACTCCTTGTCCCTCACTGAAGCCTAATTTCTGCCCTAAAAAATACCCTGCCATCATAAAAATAATAGGCATAAGATAGACCAGTGCGGCGATGTTTAGAAGGGACGAATCTTCTATCTCAAAGGTAACAATATCCCCTATACTGAGTTTTTCACCGTATTTAAAAGAAAAAGTCGATCCCATCTTGCTGCTAGAACTACATCCTGAACAATGAGCACAGGCACTGTCCCTATACAAGTGAACCTTTATACGGTCGTTGTTTATTTCCTCTATAATTCCCTTATTTATCATAAAAATACCACCTTTAAATATAATAGTTGATTTGTGATCTGGCTAGTCTATAAATTATATCACAGGAGTGCCTCTTTGTAAAAGTAGGAGAGGAATACCTTGAAAAGTAGGGGGGGATATGATAAGATTAGAGTAAAAGTTTTTAGGGGGTAAAGGTGGAAAAAACTAAGGATAATAGAGAGGTAAAACTAACGGCTCTTTTGATGTCTTTGTTTTTTTTGTATCATTTTATACGAGGTAAATTCTTTTTTGAAAGTAGAGTTTTTGAGCTGCTTTATACAATTTTTGGAGTGTATTATTACTTCTTGATAGCCTACCCGCTCCTTATATCCTACTCCTTTTCTCTAGAGGACAGTAAAAGAAAGATGGTTTTGAAAACCCGAATGTTTTTCACAGTCCTTTTTTTCTTTTTTTGCACCCTTATAACGGTGATGTTTCAGCTGAGAGAGTACAATCTTCAAGGAATAAGGCTTGAGAAACAGCTTATAAAAATATCGTGGATAGAAGATGAGCTAGGTGGACTGGCCACCATGCTTATAGATTTATTATATTTTAATTTTGAAAAGATGCATCTTTATATTTTTTCAGGCTGTGTAATTTTTCTCTCTGCTTTCTTTATTTTTGGAAGTACTGTAAGAGGATTTATAAAAAGTATAGGAAATATAAAAAACTTTTATATAGAGAAAAAAGAGCTTGTAAAGAGGGAAAGAGAGTTACAGGAAAAAATCAGTATAAAAGAGAGTATTGAAAAAGAGATGCTTATTAAAAAAGAAAAATATCTTCAGGAAAAAGAGCGGAAAATAAGGGAAAAAGTAAAGGAAGTCTTAAAAGACAACTCTCAGGGGTATATGAACGAACCTGAGACAGAGAAAACTGCCTATGAGTCAGATACAGCAAAGGACTTGGGAATAGAAGAAAAAAATGTCACTGACAAGGAGAAGGATTAAATAATGATATTGGCATCTAAATCACCGAGAAGAAAAGAGATATTGGAAGGATTTGGCCTAGAGCCAGAGATCCTGACTTCAAGTATAGAGGAAATAAGTGATAAAGAGGGACTTTTAGAGCAGATAATGGATATTTCTAGAAAAAAATCCATGGAAATTTCTGAAAAAAGAAAAAAAAGTTATGTGGTTTCTGCAGATACTGTAGTTGTATTAGACGGTCACATACTGGGAAAGCCAAAAGACGAGGATGAGGCCTTTTATATGCTAAACTCTCTGTCTGGAAAACAGCACAAGGTTCTCACCGCCTATACTTTAATGAACTCTGAAAAAAAAATAGATTTTACAAGTTATGATTCTACAGAAGTTTATTTCAAGGAACTTTCAGAAGAAGAGATAAGATGGTATATATCTACCGGTGAACCTATGGACAAAGCCGGGGCCTATGGTATACAGGGAAAGGGGGCGGTGCTGGTAAAAAAAATAGAGGGTGATTTTTTTAACGTAATGGGATTCCCTATAAGCAAGTTTTACGATGACCTTAAAGAACTGGATTTAAGTATAGATGAACTAAATAAAACTATAGAGGTGGAAAAATGTTAAAAGTTATAAACAGTGCACTTGGAATGTTTTCAGAAGATTTAGGTATAGATTTAGGTACTGCAAATACTCTGGTTTGTGTAAAAAATAAAGGTGTCGTTTTAAACGAACCCTCTGTAGTTGCTGTCAATAATAAAACAAAAGAGATATATGCAGTGGGGGATAAAGCCAAGAGAATGATCGGCCGTACCCATGCAGTAATAGATGCCATAAGACCTCTTAAAAACGGTGTTATAGCAGACTATGAAGTGACTGAAAAAATGCTACGTGAATTTTACAAAAGAGTGCACAAAAGAAAATTTCTTGCAAATCCCAGAGTTGTAATATGTGTCCCTGCAGGAGTTACACAGGTAGAAAAAAGAGCGGTTATTGATGTAACCAGAGAAGCTGGGGCTAGGGAAGCTTACCTTATCGAAGAGCCTATGGCAGCTGCAATCGGGGCAGGTCTAAATATATTTGAGCCTGAGGGGAACCTGATTATAGATATAGGAGGGGGTACTACTGAAATAGCAGTGATATCTCTTGGTGGAATAGTCAAGACCTCATCTCTGAGAGTTGCAGGGGACAAATTTGATGCTGCAATAGTTCAGTATGTGAGACAAAAACATAACCTTCTTATAGGGGATAAAACTGCCGAAGAGATAAAGGTCAATGTCGGCAGTGCAATAGACCTAGAAGAGGAACTGACAATAGAGATAAGCGGAAGAAACGTTTTAAACGGACTTCCAAAAAATATATCGGTGAATTCATCTGAAATAAAAGAAGCCTTAGATGAGATGATGCATCAGATTATAGAAGAGATAAAAGTCATCTTAGAGAAAACTCCTCCTGAATTATCATCAGATATAAAAAGAAAAGGGATAGTTCTTGTAGGTGGAGGAGCTCTTATAAGGGGGATAGACAAGAAGATTTCAGATGCTCTGCAGCTTAGTGTACAGATAACCGAAACTCCTTTGAATGCAGTGGTAATGGGTATAGAGGAGTTGTTAAAGAATTTTGAAAAATACAAAGAGGTTATCATTTCTCCAGAAACAGATTATTAAGTTTATTTAGGAGAAGCCTATGAAGAAAATTTTATTATTTTATATAATGATGTCGTCATTTTTATACGGAGAGTATTTAAGTACCAATGGGAAAGTCAGTTTTTTTTATGACACAGAAATGCAAAGACTTCACAGCATAAAGGGGGACGTCTTTGACTCGCCCTCAATATCCCAGATAGAGATAGGAATTATGCTAGAAAAGGATATATATTTACTTAGGGATCATGTCGTTGATGTAAACCTCATCGAAGGAACTAACATACTTGCCATCAAAAGCAGGATAGAGGATGTGGACGTAAATACCTATGTGTTCCCATCTTCTTATGACAAGAAAAGGATATATCTTATAAACGAGTTTCTGAATCCTTCTGAGAAAAAAGAGATTCAGATTCTCTATAGACTCATTCCCTACAGGGATACAGGGATACTAGCTTACCTTCCCTATAAAGATTATTATACCTACGGAAAAGCAAGGTTTAAATCACTGAACAACGGTTCTGGGCTTTATATATCCAATGATGAATATTTAGATGTTTTTAAATTTCGTGAGGTAAAGGATAAAGATGTAAAATACCAGGAGGATAAACTTTTTTTTGTTACTAAGATTGTTGATAAAAAGAAAAAAAGTTATGACATGGTGGCTTTTGATTTTTCAAGTGATGAATGGCCAAATAAAGTCATTTTAACTGCTGAGGCCCTGAAAGAGGAGTATCTCTCTTGGGGAGAGTGGAACTGGGATTTTAAAAAATATCCAAAGGATATAGAGGCACAGCTTTCGCACTTAAAAATGCTCATAACAGGGGGGAAAATACCTGCACTTGTGTATTATGGTAAAAGCAGAGAAAATCTGTCTACAAATCTTGATCTAGCCACAATACTTTCTATCTATGGAAAATCAGAAGAAAGCAGAAAGATCCTCCAAAGTTATAAATTCAGAAGAAAAAACACTGCTGAGGATGTAGCAGTTCTGCTCTCTCTTTTTAAAAGCTGGGAATTTTCAGAGGAATCCTTTGACAACTCCAAGTTTTTAACGAAGGTCTATCCGGTAATAATGAGAACTCTAAACGGGATAAACCCTGACGGAAAGTTTGACAGTGAAAGCCAAGAGATAAGAGTTTATTATGACCTTATAGTTCTTATGGAGGAACTTATAGTAAATTCCATAGAGATAAAAAATCTTCCGAGAAATCTACTGACAGAGAAGTTAGAGAAAGTAAAAAAATATGTGGAAATAAATTTCATGACTCCTGACGGGATAAAAGACAGTCCTAAATCCACAGAGGTCAATCCAAAAAATATAAAATTTGTAGAACTTTATCCTGAAAATCCCAAAAAAAATTTTATTGGAGAGGAGTTTGAAAAATACTATGACAAAAGACTGGGATACCTTGTACTTGAAGGGGAACCTTCAATGGACTTAGAATATAATCTTAATTTTGCCCAGGTTCTCTATAACAACTCTTTTGAAAGAGAGGGAGAGAGGTTGTACAGTAGGATAAGGGAATTAGTGGTAGAAAATAAAAATTACCTGGCACCAAAGATGTATACCAGGGAAAAAAATATGGCAGGTATATATGGTGAACTTATATATCTATATCTGCTGACCAATTATTACAGGGGGATAGAATGAGTCTAAAATTATACTTAGAATCCATACTGCTCTTGTCTGGAGAGGAACTTAAAATTTCGGAACTCTGTAAATTTTTTAGAAAAAACAGCGAAGAGATTGTTGAAATATTGAATGAGATAAAAAATGAGAGAAAAAACAGCGGAATAAATTTGGAAATAAATACTGAAAACGTCTATCTGACAACCAATCCAGCCAGCGGAGAGATTATACACAAGTTTTTTAACCAGGAGTCAAAGCCTAAAAAACTCTCTGGTGCTGCTTTAGAGACACTGTCTATAATAGCCTACAGGCAGCCAGTTACCAAAAGTGATATAGAGGGGATAAGAGGTGTGTCTGCAGAAGGTGTTATTCAGAATTTAGAGGAGAAGAAATTAATCAGAGTTTGTGGGAAAAAAGAAAGCGTAGGGAGACCAAACCTATATGAAGTGACAGATAGATTTTTCAGCTATCTGAAGATAGATTCTATAGAGGAGCTTCCAAATTATGATGAGGTGAAAAGACACATTGAAAGAGAAAATGAGGATAAATAAATATCTTTCTTCTATAGGGGTAGCATCGAGAAGAGAGATAGACAGACTAGTAGAAAAAGGGTCTGTAAGAGTGAATAGTGCCATAGCAACTCCTGGAATGCAGGTGTCTGAATCAGATATTATAGAGATAAATGGAAAAAAAATTCAGAAAAAAGCCGGGAAAAAGGTTTATTTCATGCTGAATAAACCTGCGGGAGTAATAAGTGCAGCAAAGGATGACAGAGGAAGAAAAACCGTAGTGGATCTCATAAAATGTGAAGAGAGAATCTATCCTGTAGGAAGGTTAGACTTTGATACAGAGGGACTTATTCTTTTGACCAACGACGGAGATTTTTTTAATAAAATAATGCATCCAAAATCGGAAGTGTATAAAGAGTACCATGTAGATGTTATGGGAAAGGTAAATAAGCTTGAGGTAGATAAGCTAAAAAGAGGGGTGAGACTAGAAGATGGAATGACCCTCCCTGCCAAGGTGGAGCTTCTAGATTCTTCCCATGAAACATCAAAACTGAGGATATCAATAAGGGAGGGAAGAAACCGTCAAATAAGAAGAATGTGCAAGGCGGTAGGACATCCTGTGATTCACCTAAAAAGAGAGAAGATAGGGGAATTATCCTTGGGAAACCTTAAAAAAGGAGGATTCAGAGAGTTGTCAAAAAAAGAGATTGAATATCTATACTCTCTGTAAAAAATTATGAAAAAAAGAATTTTTCTAGTGGATTTTGACAGAACAATATCTGACAGAGACACCACAGCTGCCATTTTAGAACGGCATAATCCAGAGTTATTATTATCTACCCGCAAGATATTTCGAAATGGTGAAATAGATATAAAGCGGTATCTTCAAATCCTTATAGAATCTCTTTCAATGACGGAAAAAGAGTTTGAAAAAGAGATCTCTATAGGAATAGAGATAGATTCTTTTTTCAAAGATTTTTTTCAAAAGAACCATGAAATCAGGATTGTAAGCGCCGGAACTTATCATAACGTAATGTCAAACTTGAAAAAAGCCGGTATTGAATTTCCCAAGGAGCATATTTATTCAAATATATTAAAATTCCACGGGAAGAAGATAAAGGTAGAGTTCCATGATGCAGATTCCTTTGAGGGCATATGCAAAAAAAAGGTGGTTGAAAAATATATAGAGAAATATAAAGAAGTTGTATTTATAGGAGATGGTTCATCAGACTATTACGGGGCTTCCAAGGCACACAGAGTTTTTGCCAAAAGAGGACTCAGATTAGAGGAGTATTGCCTCGCGAATAATATTGAGTATACTCCCTATGAAAGCTTTGAAGATATAATTAAAATTTATAGCATATAGGAGGATAAAAATGTCTTTAACAAGAGAAGAAGTTTTGAAAGTGGCTAAACTTGCCAGACTTGAATTTAAAGATGAGGAGATACAGAAATTTCAGATACAATTAAACGACATATTAGGATATATAGATATCTTAGATGAAGTAGATACAGAGGGGATAGAACCTCTGATTCAGGTAAATGAAGGAATAGGCAAAGTGAGAGAGGATGAGGTGAAAAAATCCTTTACTGTAGAGGAAGCACTAAAAAATGCTCCTCAGTCAGAAGCAGATACTATAATAGTTCCAAAAGTTGTGGGGGAATAATTTTTAAGAATCTGTTTTTAGTGAAAAATATTCTTCAATTTTTTGTAAATAGATAGACCGTAAATAAAAGAGGAGGAAAATATCTTATGGATGGATTTTATAAGCTTACTGCCTTTGAAATAAAGGAAAAAATCTCCACAGGAGAGATAAAGGCAGTAGATGTGATCGTTGATATTTTTGACAGGATAGAAAAAACTGAAAGTAAAATAGACAGCTTTGTTTCCTTGAGAAAAGAGGGAGCCCTGGAAGATGCTAAAAAGATAGATGAAAAAGTAGCTAAGGGAGAACCACTCGGTGCCCTTGCAGGAGTACCAGTGGCCTTAAAGGACAACATGGTGTCCTATAATGAACCGTCTTCATCTTGCTCTAAGATTTTAGATGGATATATAGGGGTGTATGATGCCACTGTAGTAAAAAAGATAAAGGAATCTGATGCAATTATAATAGGTAAGACAAACATGGATCAGTTTGCAATGGGATCATCTACAGTGACTTCCTGCTATAAAAAAACTAAAAATCCTTGGGATCTTGAAAGAGTACCTGGTGGAAGCAGCGGAGGTTCGGCAAGTGCTGTGGCAGCACAGCAGGCAATAATAACTCTTGGTTCAGATACCGGAGGTAGTATAAGACAGCCAGCTTCATTTTGTGGTGTAGTGGGACTAAAGCCTACTTATGGAAGGGTTTCGAGATATGGTCTCATGGCTTTTGCATCCTCTCTTGATCAGATCGGACCATTTACTAAGACTGTAAAAGATGCGGCTCTTTGTATGAACGTAATATCAGGATCGGATGATTATGATTCTACGGTTCAGGATGTGGAAGTTCCTGATTATACCACCTTCCTTACAGGAGATGTAAAGGGAATGAAAATAGGAGTTCCCAAGGAATATTTTGTAGAGGGAATGAAACCCGAGGTAGAAAAAGCTGTAAGGGATGCTATAGAGAAGTTTAAAGAGATGGGTGCTGAGATTGTGAATATCTCTTTACCTCACACTAAATACGGGGTATCAGCATACTATATAATCGCTCCTGCTGAGGCTAGCTCAAATCTTGCCAGATTTGACGGAGTCAGATACGGTCACAGAAGTGAAAATTATAAGGGTGTAGAAGACCTTTATGTAAAGTCAAGAAGTGAAGGTTTCGGAGACGAGGTAAAAAGAAGAATAATGATGGGTACCTACGTGCTGAGTGCAGGTTTTTATGATGCATATTATAAAAAAGCACAAAAAGTGAGAAGACTCATGAAAGAAGATTTTGACAGGGCCTTTGAAAATGTGGATATAATACTGACTCCTACATCTCCAAGTGCAGCCTTTAGGCTAGATGACGAGAAGACTCCTCTTGAGATGTACTTAGAAGATGTATTTACAATTCCGGTGAATATGGCTGGACTTCCAGGTATAGCTGTGCCTTCAGAAGTAGTAAATGGTCTTCCTGTAGGGATACAGTTAGTGGGGAAACCATTTGGTGAAGGAGATATTTTAAAAGCTGCAGATGCTTTTGAGAAGGCAAGAGGAGAATGGGAATTTCCAGAGTTTGAATAATTACAAAAGAGGAATGGAGGTTTAAATATACATGGCTAGAGAATGGGAATCGGTAATTGGACTGGAAGTTCACTTGCAGTTGAAAACAGGGACTAAAGTATGGTGCGGTTGTAGTGCAGACTATGATGATTCGGAACCGAATACTCATACATGTCCTATCTGCCTAGGACATCCAGGAGCACTTCCAAAATTAAACAGAAAAGTTGCAGAATATGGGGTTAAGGCGGCACTTGCGCTTAACTGTAGAATAAACAATGAGAGCAGATTTGATAGAAAAAATTATTTTTATCCTGATCTTACCAAGGGATATCAGATAACTCAGTTTGATGTTCCTTATGCAGAGGAAGGATACATAGATGTAAAACTGAATTCTGGAAAAGAGAGCAGAATAGGGATAACAAGAATACAGATAGAGGAGGACACCGGTAAATCAATACATGCAGGAGAGGAGTCCTTTATCAACTATAACAGAGCCTCTATACCTCTGATCGAGATCATATCAGATCCGGATATAAGGAGCTCGGAAGAGGCCTATGAATACCTGAACCTCCTTAAAACATCCATAAAATACACCGGTATAAGTGATGTATCCATGGAATTAGGGTCCTTGAGATGTGACGCAAATATATCTGTAAGACCAAAGGGTGAGGAAAAATACGGTACAAGGGTAGAGGTGAAAAATCTGAATTCCTTTAAGGCTGTGGCGAGAGCCATCGACTACGAGATAGGAAGGCAGATTGATGTAATCGAAAACGGCGGAACAATTAGTCAGGAGACTAGACTTTGGGATGATGAATCCCAGGTGACAAGACTCATGAGGAGCAAAGAGGAAGCCATGGATTACAGATATTTTCCAGAACCTGATCTAGGTGTCCTCTACATATCTGATCAACTTGTAGAGAAGATCAAAGAAGAGATGCCGGAATCCAAAATAGATAAGGTTAAAAGATTTATAAGCGAGTATGGTCTTTCTGAATATGATTCAAACATACTTTGCGACGAGATAGACCTTGGAGATTATTTTGAAACTGCTGCAAAAATATCAGGAAATCCCAAGACAACAGCCAACTGGATAATAACAGAGGTGCTGAGAGTACTTAAAGATAATCATAAATCTATAGAGGAGTTTGAAATTACTCCAGAGCATTTGGGAGAGATAGTAAAACTCATAGGCAACGGAGCCATTTCAGGAAAAATAGCCAAGAAGCTTTTTGAGATAAAACTCACAGACGAGAGAAATCCTGAAGAGATAGTAAAAGCCGAGGGTCTAGCTCAGGTAGCTGACGAAGGAGCCATCGAAAATATGGTAGATGAGGTTCTTGCAAATAATGCAAAGCTTGTAGAAGATTATCATAATGCCGATGAGGGCAGAAAACCTAGAGTCCTTAAGGGACTTATAGGGCAGATTATGAAGGCGTCTAAGGGTAAGGCAAATCCTCAGATGGTAACGGATCTACTGACAAAGAAATTATAATAACTAGAAAAAGGATTCCTTCAAAGGAATCCTCAGATTGTAGACAAGCGACCATCAAACACCTCTGTTTGATAGTCGCTTGCTTTAATTTTTGCTAATAATACGTAAAATTGCTTTAAGAATAATAGAAAAAGACCTTTCCTGGCCTTCCAAATTGCTAGTTTTTTTAGATTCATGCATGCAAATTTGAGGAACAGCTCAGTTTTCACTTTTGCCAATCCTCTGTATTGTGTATATCTCATTCCGTGAAGTTCCTTCGCATCAGCAAAGACTCTTTCTATAGTCTGGCTTCGAAGCGCATAAATTTCTTTGCTCCCTTCTGAGTGCCTAATATCTTCAACCTGTTCCATATATTCTTCCCAAACATGTCTGGTAACAATTTTTGTGGTATTCTTACTTTCGGTACACTTACTTAAAAACTCACATTTAGCGCACATTTTTGCATTACTCCTGTATTCTTTGTAACCTTCTCTATTTGTTGTACTATACTTTAAGATTTCATCATTAGGGCAGAGATAACAATCGTAATACTCATCATAAACATACTCATGTTTTTTGAAAAACCCATCTTTGGTCATGGGTCTTTTATATGGCATGATAGGTATTCTATTATCATCCAATATCATTTTTGCAATAGCTGGAGTTTTATAACCTGAGTCAACAACGATTCTTTTTATATTTGGATAGGAAACTGTCAATTTTTTATAGAGATCTGGAAAGGAGGTTGAGTCATGATTGTTTCCTGGAGTCAGGACAAAATCTAATATGAAGTTATTCTTATCGCATACAGTATTTGAACTGTAGGCAAATACTTTTTTATGTTCTCCCTTATGAAATACCCCACATTTTGGATCAGTAGTGCTTACCTTTATTCTTTTCATTTTAGGTTCTCGTTCAAAATTTAAAGTTTTTTTTTATGAATCTCTCTATCTTTAGAAATCTCTTGTTGAAGGGCTTCCTCGTAGAATCTAGCACTTACTTCGACTAATTTACTTACACTTTTTTTGTTATTAGCGCTTGCTTTTATATGTGTCCCATCAATAAATACATTTTCCTCATCAACAAATTTACATTTAATTATTTCTTGGACTATATGCTTGAAAATATCTTCAAAAATTTCAGTTCCTTCAAATCGTCTTTTATAATTTTTACCGAAAGTAGAAAAATGTGGTATTTGCTCGTCTATGGCATATCCGATATACCACCTGTATGCCATGTTGACTTCGATTTCTTTTATTGTCTGTCGCATGGAACGTATTCCAAAAATATATTGAATCATGACTATTTTAAAAAGTACAATTGGATCGATACTTTCAACTCCGTAAGGACTGTACAAGTCTCTAACTTTATCATGAATAAAGCTTAAATCAACAGCCTTATCTATTTTTCTAATGATATGATTTTGGGGAACCATATCATTTAAACTAACTCTTTTTTTAATTAATCTCTCTTCGGTATTTTTAACTCCCATCATATGAGACCACCTCCTAGGTAATCAAATTTTACCAGAAATTCAAAACAAAAAAAAGAGCTGTAGACAAATTTCTTTGTCTACAGCCTGAGGATTCCTTCAAAGGAATCCTTTCAGATTGTAGACAAGCGACCATCAAACACCTCTGTTTGATAGTCGCTTGCTTTAATTTTTGCTAATAATACGTAAAATTGCTTTAAGAATAATAGAAAAAGACCTTTCCTGGCCTTCCAAATTGCTAGTTTTTTTAGATTCATGCATGCAAATTTGAGGAACAGCTCAGTTTTCACTTTTGCCAATCCTCTGTATTGTGTATATCTCATTCCGTGAAGTTCCTTCGCATCAGCAAAGACTCTTTCTATAGTCTGGCTTCGAAGCGCATAAATTTCTTTGCTCCCTTCTGAGTGCCTAATATCTTCAACCTGTTCCATATATTCTTCCCAAACATGTCTGGTAACAATTTTTGTGGTATTCTTACTTTCGGTACACTTACTTAAAAACTCACATTTAGCGCACATTTTTGCATTACTCCTGTATTCTTTGTAACCTTCTCTATTTGTTGTACTATACTTTAAGATTTCATCATTAGGGCAGAGATAACAATCGTAATACTCATCATAAACATACTCATGTTTTTTGAAAAACCCATCTTTGGTCATGGGTCTTTTATATGGCATGATAGGTATTCTATTATCATCCAATATCATTTTTGCAATAGCTGGAGTTTTATAACCTGAGTCAACAACGATTCTTTTTATATTTGGATAGGAAACTGTCAATTTTTTATAGAGATCTGGAAAGGAGGTTGAGTCATGATTGTTTCCTGGAGTCAGGACAAAATCTAATATGAAGTTATTCTTATCGCATACAGTATTTGAACTGTAGGCAAATACTTTTTTATGTTCTCCCTTATGAAATACCCCACATTTTGGATCAGTAGTGCTTACCTTTATTCTTTTCATTTTAGGTTCTCGTTCAAAATTTAAAGTTTTTTTTTATGAATCTCTCTATCTTTAGAAATCTCTTGTTGAAGGGCTTCCTCGTAGAATCTAGCACTTACTTCGACTAATTTACTTACACTTTTTTTGTTATTAGCGCTTGCTTTTATATGTGTCCCATCAATAAATACATTTTCCTCATCAACAAATTTACATTTAATTATTTCTTGGACTATATGCTTGAAAATATCTTCAAAAATTTCAGTTCCTTCAAATCGTCTTTTATAATTTTTACCGAAAGTAGAAAAATGTGGTATTTGCTCGTCTATGGCATATCCGATATACCACCTGTATGCCATGTTGACTTCGATTTCTTTTATTGTCTGTCGCATGGAACGTATTCCAAAAATATATTGAATCATGACTATTTTAAAAAGTACAATTGGATCGATACTTTCAACTCCGTAAGGACTGTACAAGTCTCTAACTTTATCATGAATAAAGCTTAAATCAACAGCCTTATCTATTTTTCTAATGATATGATTTTGGGGAACCATATCATTTAAACTAACTCTTTTTTTAATTAATCTCTCTTCGGTATTTTTAACTCCCATCATATGAGACCACCTCCTAGGTAATCAAATTTTACCAGAAATTCAAAACAAAAAAAAGAGCTGTAGACAAATTTCTTTGTCTACAGCCTGAAAGGATTCCTTCAAAGGAATCCTTTTTCTTTATGGTTTGTATTTAAAATTTTAATTTATCAAGGGCAGACCATATTTTTCAGGGGAAATTACACGGGTACACTTCTGGGAATATCCAACAATTCCCCAGGGATCAAGAGATCCCCTCAGCTTTAAAAGATTGTCTTCAGATAATTCAGCTTTGCCGTAGTACTTTTTACCGTTCCAGGAGTCATATACCCAGCCACCTTTTAAAACATTGCTGTTTTCAGGGTCTAACTGCATATTACCAACCACTTTCAATCCCAGAACTTTTCTCTTTCTAAGGAGGAGATCAGGATTTTTTCTGTCTATCTGTATCTCCCCTTCCATAGGGTCTCCCTCGGGGTATAGGGGGTCTTTCAGCCACACCACATGCCCTGAAAACTCATTATTCTCCTGAGTTATCCTTATGATGGTTTTTCCTGACGGAATGAGCCAGTATCCTTCAAAAGAGTTACCCATTATTTTTATTGATAAGATTATAAAGATCAAAAATCTTGTCATGAGAAAACCGCCTTATATATATAGTGTTTTTTTAAGAAATTCATATAAAGTATTGAATTTATCCGAAAACCTGTGTTACTTTCTTTTCTTGATAAAAGAAAGTAACCAAAGAAAATCAAGAATTTTCAAATGTCTAGGAAGTAGATATTTCTTTTGACGCCTTTGTGAGCTACAGTCCTCGGTTCCCTGCTCATCCACTGGATAAGGTGTTTCATAGTCGCTGACGCTCCTTGAACTCCCTTAACTTATTCTGTAGGACGGCTGAGCGCGGCTCTTTCCTGTATAAGCCCTGCGACTTGAAAATTCAAAAAATCTTCTCTATGAAACTCTTCTCCTGTCTCTGTGTCTTCTGTGACCAAAAGATTTTGTTATTATTCGTGTTAATTTCCCTATCTTTTATTGGTGTTCATTCGTGATAAAATCTTTTGACTTTAATATCGCTCTCCTCCGTAATACTCTCTTCTTTTCTCTGTGGCCAAAAGCTTTTGTCCTTATTCGTGCTAATTTCCCTATCTTTTATTAGTGTCCATTCGTGACAAAATCTTTTGATTTTAATATTCAGATAAATTCAGTAATTCACTTGAATCTATACTCTAACTTATTTTATCAGATATTTCCGAAATAGAATATCTTTTGGGAAGAAAATTATCTTTTTTTTTATTTCTAAAAACGGTATACTATTTGAAGTAAACTTTTTTTATTAATCAGGAGGAGAAAAGGGTGAAAAAAATTACAGAAAGATTTTTTAAATATATAAAAATTGACACTAAATCAGATGAAAGCAGACTGACTTGTCCTAGTACAGAGAGTCAGATGGGATTTGCAAAGCTCATGGTAGAGGAATTAAAAGAGATAGGAATGGAAAAAGTCACTCTAGATGAGAATGGCTATGTCACTGCAACCCTCCCTTCAAATACAGAGAAAGAGATACCTGTCATAGGATTTATAGCTCATATGGACACCGCACCATCTTTTTCTGGAAAGGATATAAAACCCAGAATTGTTGAAAAATATAACGGAGAAGAGATTATTTTAAACAGTCGGGAGAATATAATAATGTCCCCTGATGACTTTCCTGAATTAAAAAACTATTTGGGACAGGAGATTATAGTGACTGATGGGACAACTCTTCTAGGAGCAGATGACAAGGCGGGTATAACAGAGATAATAACAGCCATGGAGTATCTGATAAATAATCCGAGTATAAAGCATGGGGAGATAAAGGTAGGTTTTACCCCTGATGAAGAGATAGGAAAAGGAGCCGACCTCTTTGACGTCGAGAAGTTTGGAGCCGATTATGCCTACACAATCGACGGAGGCGAAATAGGAGAGCTAGAGTATGAAAATTTTAATGCCGCATCGGCAAGGTTGAAAATAAATGGAAGAAATATCCATCCAGGGACATCTAAAAATAAGATGATCAACTCTATGCTGCTTGGGATGGAGCTGAACTCTATGCTTCCTGTGAGTGAGAGGCCTGAATATACTGAAAACTATGAAGGGTTTTTTCTTCTCTGTGACATGAAGGGAGATGTGGAAACCACCAGTATGAACTATATCATAAGGGACCACCAGATGGGAAAATTTATTCAGAAAAAAAATCTCATGAAAAATGCCGTGGATTTTCTGAAGAAAAAATATGATTCTGGAATTTTTGAGCTAGAAATAAAAGACAATTATTTCAACATGAGGGAAAAGGTACTTCCTGTGATAGAAATAGTGGATATTGTAAAAAAATCCATGGAGGATATAGGGGTAAAACCCATAGTGAAGCCAATAAGAGGCGGGACAGACGGAGCCAGACTTTCATACATGGGCCTTCCGTGTCCTAATATATTTACAGGAGGGCATAATTTTCACGGGAAGTTTGAGTATATTCCGGTGCAGTCAATGGAAAAATCGGTGGAACTCATAGTTAAAATATGCCAGAATTACGCAGAAAGTGAAGAGATAATAAATAAAAAAAATAACATTTAAAAATTATTTTTTAATAGGTTTTGACACTGGGATTGTTTACGTGTATAATAAAGAATAATCCTTATATAGAAAATAAAGAAAGGGGATTTTATGATTGTCAATAATTCAGTAGAGCTGATAGGTGATACGCCTGTTGTAAAACTTTCAAATATTAAAGAAGAGGGAATGGCTGAAATTTATATAAAATTAGAGGGAAAAAATCCAGGGGGAAGCATAAAGGACCGGGCTGCCCTAGGAATGATAGAAGACGCTGAAAAAACAGGGTTCCTCCAAAAAGGCGGAATAATAATAGAGCCCACAAGTGGCAACACAGGTATCGCACTAGCGTTTATAGGGGTTTTGAAAGGGTACAGGGTAATAGTAGTAATGCCCGATACCATGAGTATAGAGAGAAGAAATATAGTAAAGGCATATGGTGGAGAACTTGTACTTACTGAAGGAGTTTTAGGGATGAAAGGCGCCATAGAAAAAGCTGAAGAGATTTCTGCAGCCATGCCCGGGAGCTTTATTCCACAACAGTTTACCAATAGGGCAAACCCTGAAAAACATTATGAAAGCACTGCAGAGGAGATTCTTAGGGATTTTGACCACTTAGATGCCTTTGTGGCAGGGGTGGGTACCGGAGGTACAATCACAGGAATAGGTAAAAAACTGAAGGAAAGAATTGAAAACATAAAAATATATGCTGTAGAACCAGAGACATCTGCTGTGATGTCGGGAGAAGGGCCTGGAAAGCATAAAATACAGGGTATAGGGGCAGGATTTATCCCTGAAATATTAGACCTGGATATTGTGGATGAAGTGGTAAAAATAACAGATGCAGAGGCTTATGAAGCTGCCAGAGATACTGCAAAAAAAGAGGGGCTTCTTCTCGGGATATCTTCAGGGGCTAATATTGCTGCGGCAATAAAAATAGCTAAAGAGCTTGGGGAAGGGAAAAAAGTCTTGACTATATCTCCAGACGGAGGAGAGAAGTATTTATCTACAGACCTCTATGGTTAAGATTTACAGATTTTATAGAAATTCTAAATGATTAAAAAAAAACGGAAAGAGAGGTATAGCTATGTTTCAAGGATTAAAATATGATTTGGATAATATACTGAAACAAGATCCTGCTGCAAGAAGCAGACTGGAAGTCTTTCTTCTTTATCCCAGTATTCACTCGGTTCTTTTTCATAGGATTTCCAGTTTTCTTTACAAAAAAAAGTTTTTTTTCCTGGCTAGATTTATCTCTCAGTTCTCCCGTTTTTTAACAGGTATAGAAATACACCCAGGGGCCAAAATAGGAAGAGGACTTTTCATCGACCACGGTATGGGAATAGTAATAGGCGAAACAGCTGTTGTGGGAAATAATGTGACTCTTTACCATCAGGTAACTCTTGGGGGAACGGGAAACCAAAAGGGGAAAAGGCACCCTACAGTAGAAGACGGCTGTATAATAGGCTCGGGAGCCAAAGTTTTGGGAAACATAAGACTTGGTCCTGGAAGTAGGGTGGGAGCCAATTCGGTGGTCCTGAAAGATGTCCCTGCCGGAGCTACGGTAGTGGGAATACCTGCAGAGATAAAAAAAAAGCGTTATAAGATAAACAAGGAAGCTGGGGTAGTTTCCAAAAGAGCTTAAGATTAAACTGTGGAAAGAAGTTTCCACAGTTTTTTTGTAAACTTTCTAAAAAAAGAGGCTGTCTAAATTTATGCTTGGTTGCAAAGTTAGGAATTGTAAAACAGGGATAAAAATCCCAAAAAAGTCAGGAGAATGAGAATGAGCAAACTGGACATAGGAAAATTGATGATAGGAAATATAGAACTGACCAAACTTTTTAAAGATTCTTATTTTGATCTTTTAGAAATAGAAAAAGAGATGAAGACGGAGATAAAAAAACTGGATTTTTCGAAGGAGTTTTAGTTTTCTGGAAAAAAGATAGAATTTTTAGAGAGTTTTAAACAGAATTTTTTTACCCTCCTCATACTGAGTATACTGACGCAAAGCGGCATAAAGGGGAAAAAACTCATGGAGTACGGGAAGGTAATATACTGTCTGAGAGCAATAATTACGTGTACAGACAATATTATAGATAATGAAAATAAGGGAGTGCTTTTTTTAAAGACACCTAAAAATGCTGTAGTGAACAACGTACTTCTGCTGATGGTTTGTCAAAATATACTGATTGCCACATTGAAAATCCTTGGAGACGGCAGGGGCGAGGTATCGAGGGTAATTTTGGAGAAAATCCACAGAGTGGCGGGAAGTGAAGGACTGAGAGATGAGGACCTCTATAAAAAATATCCCAGTCCTCAGGATATAGTGGAAAAAATCCACCGGGGTATAGGGGGTGAGCTTTTACAGCTTTCCCTATGGGCACCTATGGAGATTGAAAAATCAGCATCTTTGGAGAAATTCAACGAAGGCTTGTACGACATTGGAATGTCCCTTCAGGGACTAGATGATCTGAGCGATATGGAAGAGGACCTTGAGGCTGGAAAGGTAAACTTGGGGATCTCCCGCCTTATAAACAGTTTATCTTTTGAAAAACGCAATTTGAAGCTCAAATTCTGGATCTCTGATGAAAATGTCAACGGGGAATTCAGAAATTTTTTGTCTGAATACACAAAAGAATGTATAGAAAAGTCTTTGGAAGGTTTTGAAAAGCTGAGGGAAGGGGGCTATCCTATTTCGCAAGGAGAGGCACTCACCCTTATGAAGATTCTTTTTAAGTTGAGGGGACTTGAGAAATTATGGGAGATCGGCTATGAGAATAGATAAAAATAAATTCAATATATTTGGATTTTTATTTTAATTGAATTTTTTTTAACTGGAGGTGTATGGCATGTCAATAAGCACAAAAACAGGAGATAAGGGAAAGACCAGTCTTTGGAGCGGGGAAAGAATAGAGAAATCAAGCAGCAGAGTGGAAGCCTACGGAACGGTAGATGAACTGAATTCATTTATAGGAGAGGCAAAGCACTATGTAAAAATCGAAAGGGTAAAAGAGATAATCGTCGAAATACAAGACGATCTTTTTAAGGTCGGCGGGTCTCTTGCAAGTATAGGGGAATTTAAATATCCGGTAACAGGAATAGATGTGGATAGAATAACAGGCTACGTTCACGAGTTTGAAAAGGAAATTTCTTTTAATGGCTTTGTTATCCCGGGAAGCACGATACAGTCAGCAAAGCTAGATATATGCACCACCATAGCAAGGAGGTGTGAAAGAAGAGTTGTCGCTCTTTCAAAGGATGAAGAGATAGATGGAAATGTAAAAAAATACCTGAATAGATTGTCTGATTTGATATATATAATGGCAAGATATGAGGAGAAATCAGAAGGAAAGCTTCTTCTTAAGGAGTGGGGTTAAAAAAAGGAAGGTGAAAACCTTCCTTTTCTCTTACATAGAACTCAAAAGGGTGTCTTTGAGGTTCCTGAATTCAAATAAAATTTCTTTTAGAAGATCTTTGTCTTCTATTGAAAATCTAAAATACTGATTCAGCGTAGTAACAACTTTATTTAATCTGGATTTTGAAACTCCCTCTCTGAAAATAAGAAAAAGTTTTTCTTTTATTTTTTCCTTGGATGATAGGGTTTCTTGAAAAACAGCGATGTTATCTAAATGCTCTTTTATAGTAGATTCTTTTAGATTTTTTTCTTTCAAACTTTCTTCAAAGGCCTCTATACTATAAATTTTTAGGTCCTCTAAAGCAACAGGCTCAGTATTCTCAGGCTCCTCGTAAGCTCCGACAGGTGCATTTGATTTGAGGAATTCCACGGCCCCTTCTGCTGAATTCCAATATTCATCGAAATTTTCCCAATAGTACAGGAACTTATTCTGAAGAGAGTTGAAAGGGATGTACTTATGAGATTCTACCTGAAAAAAGCTGCTTTCTTTTTCACGCTGTAGATAAACTCTCATATTTTCACTGTTTAAATTAGAGATCAAAGCTTTTGACTCGTCTAATTTTCCAATCATATACAAAGAGAGAATCTCATTGAAAATCATAGATGGATTTCTGTCATTATCATAGTCTTCTGAAATTTCTATAACAGAATCGTAATCCTTTAATTCAAAAAGAGTGTCTACAAGAATTTCACTTACATCCTGTTCATCGCTTTGGTTCAGTTTCAAAATGGCATTTGAGAGCCCTTATAACGCTAGTGAGCATGTTCTCAGACTTTGAAAAATTTTCTTTTTCAAGAGCATCCATCGCCAGGTTGTATTTTTCAATATATGTGTTTGCTTTATCTGGAAATAATAAGATAAATTCATTTTCTGCAGCCCTTTCCAGATTAGGGGTAATTATCAAGTTCTTTTTCTTTATTTTTCTTACCAAAAAAATCTCCTCCTTCTAAAAAAAAATACCCTGTACTCTATCACGAAGAGAGATATAATTCAAGGATGCTTACTCTTGCAAGGGTCTTTGAAATAATGTATAATAAACGAAGGACAAAAAATAAATTTTATATGTGAAATAGACACTGCAGCTAATTATCTAAAATTATTGAGATAGTTGGCTGTTAAATATTTTTAAAGTATATTGTCGGAAAATTAAAGGAAATTTTTTTAAAGATTTTACTAAGTTTTATAAAAAAATAAAAATTTTTAAGAGGTGTATGCGATGATTGGTTTTCCACTAAGAAAAATGCTTCCATCGAGAATAATGCTCATATTTTTTCTCATTGCGATATTTATAGGCAGTTTTCTGTTGCTTCTACCTGCTGCAGTAACCCCGGGAAATGAGATAGATTATCTCACTTCTATTTTTACAGTTACTTCGGCAGTGTGCGTAACAGGCCTCACAGTGGTAGATGTCAGTAAAGTTTTTTCACCCTTTGGTCAGGGGGTTATACTTTTTTTCATCCAGCTAGGTGGGCTAGGGATAATGACTTTTTCATCTATTTTATTTATGATGATAGGTAAAAGAATAACCTATCACGAAATGAGAATACTGAAAGAAGACCTGAATGCAGAAAATACCGGTGAGATAATTTACTTCATCACAAGGCTGGTAAGGATTGTTTTTACCATCGAGATTATCGGTACTGTATTTTTAACTTTGGAATTTTTGCAAGAGATGCCCTTTAAAAGGGCCCTTCTTTTCGGAATTTTTCACTCAATATCGGCATTTTGTAATGCCGGATTTTCTCTCTTTACAACAGGTCTTGAGGGATATTCCGGAAGCATCATTATCAACTTGACAATTGCACTGCTTATAATACTGGGTGGGATCGGATTTGCAGTTATAAGTTCTTTTATTAACTATTATAAGACGAAGAAAAAAAGATTTAATCTGAGTTCTAAAGTGGTTCTCCTCATATCTACCATACTTACCATAGCGGGAACGGTGCTGTTTTTTGCACTGGAATACAGGAATCCTCAGACCATAGGAAACATGAATATCTTTAACAAGGTCGTGGCATCTTTTTTTCAAAGTGTGACCACAAGGACGGCAGGATTTAATACGGTACCCATGGGGAGTCTCACTCCAGGAACGATATTTCTTTTCTGTGTTCTTATGTTTATAGGAGCTTCTCCCGGATCTACCGGAGGAGGGATAAAAACCACGACATTTGGGGTAATAATGGTCTACGTAGTGGGAATAGTCAGGGGACAGGAAGATATAGAGATGGCAAACAGAAGAATCTCATGGGAGATACTGAACAGAGCCCTTGCTATACTGGTTATCTCAGTAGGATATGTGAGTGCCATAATCCTAATTATGCTCATGACAGACCACCTGGGATTTAGTGAGACGATATTCGAGGTTATATCCGCATTTGGAACTGTGGGTCTTTCTATGGGAGTCACGGCTAATATGAATGAATTTTCAAGAATATTGATAATAATAACAATGCTGATAGGAAGAGTAGGACCTCTTACTTTTGCCCTGGCACTAGGTGAACAGTCAAAAAAGAAAGAGAGAAAATATCCAAAGGAAAATATTCTGATAGGATAAATTTTAAAAATGAAAAATTTTAATTAAACAGATTATTGGGGAAAGGTGAAATTATGGCGAAACAGTATCTTGTTATTGGACTGGGAAGATTTGGAACAAGTGTGGCAAAGACCTTGTATGAGGCAGGAGAAGATGTTCTGGCAGTGGATATAGACGAAGATCTTGTACAGGAAGCGGTGAACAATAGTATAGTTGATAATGCCGTTACTCTAGACGTAGCTGATGAAAGAGCCATGAAAGAGATAGGTGCAGGAAATTTTGACGTAGCCTTTGTCTGTATAGGTTCTAACCTTCAGTCCAGTATAATAATAACCCTAATCCTTCAGGAAATGGGAGTGAAAAATATAATAGCCAAGGCGGTAAGTAAAAGCCACGGGAAGGTGCTTGGTAAAATAGGAGCAACAAAAGTAATATACCCTGAAGAGTACATGGGGAAAAGAGTGGCACTGCTGGCTATGGAGCCAAATATGATAGAACACTTGAGGTTTTCCCAGGATTTTCTTCTTGTGGAGGTAAAGGCACCTAGCATATTCTGGAATAAAACCCTTATGGAGCTTGGAATAAGAAATAAATATAATGTGAATATTGTAGGTATCAAGAAGGGGAACGGGACATTAGATCCCACCCCTAGGGCAGATAGTGTTATCGAAAAAGATGATATACTTTTGGTAATAACTGATGCAAAAACTGCCAAGCAGCTTGAAGACCTAAAATAATACAGGAGGAAATAATGCATAACTTTGATGTAATAGTGGTAGGAGCAGGACATGCTGGATGTGACGCAGCTCTTGCAGCAGCAAGAATGGGGATGAAAACAGCAATATTCACAATAACCCTAGATAATATAGGAGTAATGTCGTGCAACCCTTCAATAGGGGGTCCTGCAAAATCTCATCTTGTGAGAGAGATAGACGCCTTGGGTGGCGAAATGGGAAGAAACATAGATAAGACCTTTATACAGATGAGGATATTAAACACCAAGAAGGGTCCAGCTGTAAGGTCTTTGAGAGCTCAGGCAGACAAGCAACTTTATCATATGGAGATGAAAAAAACAATAGAAAACACAGACAATCTAGAGTCCATACAGGGAATGGTAACAGAGGTCCTGGCAGAAGACGGTAAAATAGTAGGTGTAAAAACAAAAGTCGGTGTAGAATACAGGGCAAAGGCGGTAATCATAGCCTCTGGAACCTTCATGAGAGGGCTGATACATGTAGGTGATAAGCAGTTTAGAGGGGGAAGGATGGGTGAACTTCCTTCAGATGAACTTCCAGTATCTTTGGAAAAGATAGGCCTTAAACTGGGAAGATTTAAGACTGGTACTCCTCCTAGAATCGATGCAAGAACCATAGATTATTCCAAAATAGAGGAGCAGCCTGGAGACAAAGAGCTGCTTAAATTTTCAGACAGGACACTAGATTCTGAAGTAGAGGGTAGAAAACAGATACCGTGTCATATAGTTTTTACCAACGAAAGGGTGCATGAAACTATTTTAAAAAGCAAGGCAAGGTCTCCACTTTTTAACGGGACAATACAGGGGACGGGACCTAGATACTGCCCCTCTATAGAGGACAAGGTATTCAGATACCAGGATAAAACAAGACACCATCTTTTCCTTGAAAAAGAGGGATACGGAACAAACGAAGTATATATCAGCGGGTTCTCTAGCTCCCTCCCTACAGACGTACAGTATGAGATGCTGAGAAATATAGAGGGTCTTGAAAATGCTAAGATAATGAGATATGCCTACGCGATAGAATATGATTATGTTCTTCCAGAGGAGCTCAAATTTTCTTTGGAAACAAAAAAAATAGAGGGACTTTATCTGGCAGGTCAGATAAACGGGACATCCGGTTATGAAGAAGCGGCTTCTCAAGGGCTTATGGCCGGGATAAATGCATCTAGAAAAATCAAGGGGAAGGATCCTGTGGTTTTGGACAGGGCAGATTCATATATAGGAACTTTGATCGATGACCTTGTAACAAAGGGAACAAATGAGCCTTATAGAATGTTTACTGCAAGAAGTGAATACAGGCTCATGCTGAGAGAGGATAATGCAGACTTAAGACTTTCCAAGATAGGCTATGAGATAGGACTTCTCCGGGAAAAAGATTATGAGAGAGTGCTTGAAAAAGAAAAGGAAACAGCAGAAATAATAGAAAAGCTAGAACTTCAATATGTAGGATCATCTAATGAAAGAGTCAATGAAGTTTTAGAAAAGGCCAAAGAACCGGCTCTGAAGTCAGGGACTACCCTAAAGGAGCTTCTCAGAAGACCGAGAGTGACATTTCAGGATGTAAAATATGTTGCGGAACTTATTGAAAATTTTGACTTGGATGGATATTCAAAGGATGCAGAATATCAGGCTGAGGTGCAGGTAAAATATGCAGGGTATATAGAGAGGTCCCTCAAGATGATAGAAAAGCATAAGGCTATAGAGGGGAAAAAAATACCAGATGATTTTGATTATGAAACTGTCTCTGGTCTTCCTAGAGAGGCTAAGGAAAAACTAAAGGGAGTAAGACCTATGAATATAGGTCAGGCTTCAAGGATATCAGGTGTATCTCCTGCTGATATACAGGTACTTCTGATAAATTTGAAAATGAGAGGGAAATAAGATGAGGGAATATCTTTTAAAGGGTATAGAGTCTTTGGATCTAGAATTTAACGAGGTTATAGTAGATAATCTAATAGCCTATGCCAAACTACTTTTAGAAACAAATAAGCATACGAACCTAACCGCTATAAGGGATGAAGACTCTCTTATAGAGAAGCATTTTATAGATTCCATGCTATTACAGAAATTAATAGCTGAAAACACAGAAACCACAATAGATATAGGGACTGGAGCTGGCTTTCCAGGAATGGTGCTAGCCATATGCAACCCGAAGATTAAGTTTACTCTTATGGATTCAGTGGGGAAAAAAACAGATTTTCTAGAAATGGTGAAAAGTGAGCTTGACCTTGAAAATGTGGAAGTGGTCAATGACAGAGCAGAAGAGTATATAAAAAATGAAAAAAGAGAGACATATGACCTCGGATTATGCAGGGGAGTGTCAAAATTAAGTGTCATCTTAGAATATATGATACCTTTTTTAAAGGTGGATGGAGTATTTCTGGCCCAGAAAATGGAGGGTACAGGGGAGGAAAATGAGTCTGAAAACGCTCTTGAAATACTTAATTCAGAGATAGAAGAGATATATAAGCTACAGCTTCCATTTAGCAATGACCCTAGAACTATTATAAAAATAAGAAAAAAGAAAGCTACTAACGTCAAGTATCCGAGAAGAACAGGGATACCTTTAAAAAGACCCCTTTAAATATTACGGAGGAGCCCATGAAGGACTTATTGAGAAAATATCATAAAGTTTTCGCTGCCTTTGTGGCAGTGATTTTAATAATGATATCTTATAGTCTGTACACAACAGTGAGGTACAGTCTGCCTCAGACAGTTAGAACCATCCTTATGAAGGCGGTGGGGACGGATATAGAGATGAAATCCATCGAATTTAAAGAGTTTGGTCGTATAGAGGCTAACGGGGTGACTTTAAAAGATGGAGAAGAACTTATTTTATCTGCTCCTAAGGTAGAAGTGAGGTATAGCCTTGGAAGAATAATAAGAGGCCGTATAGACAGCATCGACGTGGAAAATCCCAAAGTCTGGATAAGCCGTGATAAAAACAACGACATAAATATAGTAAAAGCTTTTTCTAAAAAATCTAAAACCAGTAAGCCTTCAACCTCTAAAGCAGGAACGGGAGTTCCGATAGATATTATTATAGTCAGAGGAGGAGAGCTTTTATATAGGGATACGGCCTATGACAGCCCCATAGAAAAAACAGTATACAATCTTAAAGGATATGTATCTTTTCACAAAAGCAAAGGTATAAATTTAGATTTTGACGGGAATATTGGTGAGGAAAAATATAGGTTTTTATTTGACAATAACGACACGAGATATTCCCTGGGGATAAAGTTAAAGGATGTAAATATAAATGATAACCTGATGCAGTATGCCTATAATTCAGAAAAACTATCCTATCTTTCGGGAACTGTAAATCTTGATCTGACTTTAGAACCAGGATCTTTTACAGGAAGCGGTGACTTCAGAAATGCTAGTGTAACTTATGAGGGGCTAAGTGGGACTCCTGAAAATATAAGCGGAAATGTATCCTTTAATGGGGATAAAATATATATAAATTCAGAATATAACCTTGAGGGAGAAAAAGGTCAGTTTCTCTTGAGTCTTGTGATGGGAGAGGGGCTTGATCTGGATTTTTATTTTAAAGATATAGATTATACATTTTTGGAAAAATATGACCTTCTGAAAAAACAGAAGCTTCCTTTAGAGGGAACTGAATTTGATCTTGTTCATGTAAATTTAAATTTTAACAGAGATTACAAGCTGGCAGTCAATGTGGATTTCAAATCTCCAGAATATGTTTTTAAAAATTTAAAAGCCGAGGATATTCAAGGAATATTCCGTTATGAAAATGAAAAGTTTTATTTTGACGATGTGAATTTTCTAGGATACTTTGAAAACAACGCCTTCCCAATAAATGGAAGGGTAGACTTAGAATGTGTCTTAGACAAAGAGGGAGGGAGACTCCAGTATAAAATTTTAGATATAGAGAGTAAAAGCAATCTGAAAAACTCCATGGGAAATGTATATTTCGACTTTGGTAATAAAAAAATTAATTTTGATATGGACTCCAACCTAATATCTTTTAAGGGAGATGTGGATATTGGAAAAAAACTATTATCTATAAGACAGGATTCAGAAGACACCCTAGAAGTAACTGTCGAAGACAGAGATTATTCAAATAAAAGTACCCTTGAGATAATATACGACTATGGAGAGAAAAATTTTCTGCTTGGAAAGGGTAATATAAACATAAAGACAGGTGAACATGAAGTTACAGCAGATATTTTTGCAATAAAGGATAACTTCAAGGTGAGTTCTTTAGTCTATACAAAGGGTGACACTGAAATCACAGGGGACGGACAGATCAATGTGAAAACCATGAGATACTCTCTGAACTTCGCTACTGTAAATATGGACATAAGTTCTTTTATTAAGGTGCCTGATCTAAAACTAAAAGGAGATTACAGGGGGAGTATAGAGGGTCAAAACCTTGAATTTCAAGGAGATATAAAGGTAAAAAATTTAAATGGAAAATATTTTGCAGAATTTAATAACCTTGAGGGAGATATATACGTCAAATATGACGGAAAGCTTAAAGGGTACTTCAAAGGGTATCTAGACAAGCTCTCCTACCTTGACACCTCCTTTTATGATTTTCAGTTTGATGGTAGCCTAGAAAATGATATCCTTACCATAAAGGAGTTTGGGAACAACATTTTGACAATTCAAGGTGGCTATAATATAATTGAATCAAATGTTGATTTCCAATATAAGGTATCAGAACTTTCTAACAAAAAACTAAACTTTCTTCATGTGGATTTTAATGCAGATAAAATCCAGGGAAATGTGAAAGGACCTCTAAATAATATATCAGCCGAAGCTTTTTTAGACGGAGTTACTGTAAAAATGGAAAGAGGTAAAAATCTAAAGCTTTCAGGTAAGGTAGAGTTTAGGGACAAAACTGTAAAAGTTCAAAATTTAAAAATCAACGAAAATATATTAAATGGGACTTATAAAACTGACGAAAAAATTTACAGTATGAAATTAAATCTTTTTGAAGAAAACCTTCCTGGTTACTATGGGGACATAAATCTGAAATATCGTGTTATGGGTGAAGTGTATATCTGGGGTTATAAGGATAATGTTCGTAGTTATGGAAAAGTTTCTGCAGACAGGGTTTACTTACGTGGAAAGAGATTTCCCAATGCTTATCTTGAGGGGAGTTTTTTAGGTAAAACAGGGGAAGAACTTGGGAAAAACGGACGGGTTGACTTGGGCAGAGTCATACTTTTAAACGATGTAGGGGAAAATATTTTAGAAGCCAAGGCCTATTTTGACCTGAATAACAGATACCTTGATGTTCAGAGTACTGAAAAAAATCTGGATTTGTCCAAAACTTCCTATCTTTTTCCATACACAAAAGAGGAGGGGATAATGAACTTGGATTTTAAAGTCTACGGACCCCTAGATAAGTTGATTTATAAGGTTGATCTGTCTGGAGATTCTATTAATATTTCAGATATAAGGCTTGATAATATCGCCTTAAATGTAACGGGAGACCTTGAAAAATTTTCTTTAAACAAATTTAGCCTAGATTATCTAGGAAATAATCTTAGTGTCAAAGGAGATTTGAAATTTAAACCCCTTAATTATGATTTTAATATTCTTTCTTCTGAAATAGACCTGAAACTCCTAAATCTGTTTTTTGTTTCTTCAGGTATTGAAAAAATAGAGGGAAGATCTAAAATAGATATCCATCTGAATAATGAAAAAAACAAAGGTCGTTTTTATGTAGAAAACCTAAGAGCTGAGATGCCAAAATATGGTATACTTATTCAAGATGTCAATTCAGATATAAGGTTGGACAATGATCGGGTATTTATAGAGAAGTTCAAAGGAGATGTCAACAATGGGGAGGTTTCCCTTAATGGGTACCTGAAAATACCAAATTTTGATGAAATTGAAGAGGATTTTGACCCGATGACTTCATTAGACTATTCTCTTTCTCTGAAAATGAATAAAATAAGGTATGATTATCAAAATGTCATAAAATTAATTCTGAGCAGTGATGCTGTTTTTCAGGGAAACAAGATAACAGGGAACTTTGTCTTAGAAAGAGGAGAGGTGACGGGGATACCGGAAATTTCAAATGAAGATATAGATGATCTGAAATCAAAGGTGTCTGTTGCCCAAAAGGAGCTGGTATACACCGGTCAAGAGCTCGGTTCTGATTTTTCAATAGCAGGGACAGGAGAAAATAATCTAGAAATAGATATAGATGTTACAATTAAAGAAGGGATATTCATAAAGCTTGACAAGGTGGCTCCCCTTGTTGAAAATCTAGAGGCAGTTATAAAAGGCGGTGGAAAGTTTACTCTGAAAGATAAAAAATCTCAGTTTTTAGGACAGATAGAATCCCAAGATGGAGAGATAACAATAAATAATAATCTTTTTGAGATAGACAGAGTTATAGCTATTTTTGATAAGAAGGATGAATACATTCCCAATGTAAATCCGACCCTACTTGTAAGTGCTAGATCCACAATATCTAATGAAGAGGTATATATAGGAGTGAGTGGAGAATACAAAAGCATGGATCTGACTCTAAGTTCTAGTTCCGGTCTTCCTCAGGAAGATATAGCAGCACTTCTGGCTTTTCATAAAACATCTGATTCCTCAGGAACTTCAAATGTTATGGTAAAAAATATATTGGATAGCCAGATATCAAAACAACTGTTTAGTCCTGTATCAAATGAAATTCAGAAGGTGCTCAGAATATCAAAATTTAAGATATCTTCTGATATAGTAGCCTATGATGAGACTGAGGAGAATTACCAAGAAAGTGCCGCCCTTGGATTCGGGGCATCTATCGAAGCTGAAAATCCCATATATAGGGACAAGCTATTTTGGAATGCCAAGGCAAGGATAGCAGATACCCAGTATGGAGATTCTATAGACGAGTATGATCTGGTATTAGAGCACAGATTTGCAAAAAGTTTTTCATGGGGTTTAGGAGTTGGAAAGCTTCCTCAGGGGAGTTTAAATAAAGATGAGGATGAACAGTCAAACTTAAACTATCATATAGACTTCAAGTTTCGAAAGACTTATGATAGCCTACTAGACATCTTCAGAAAAAAATAGTGGAGGGTATGATGAGAAAACAATTATTAGTACTACTTACATTTCTTTTTTCTCTTTTAGCTTTTGGTGAAGATGCAAATTACCTGGTTAAAGAGATAGAGATCACAAACAACAGAGAGGTGCCTGTGGAGGTTGTCCAGTCTGTTATGGAATCCAGGGTGGGAGAGAATTATTCCACCGAGAAAATGGTAGAAGACTATAAAAGGATCAAAAAGCTCAGTTATATAGAAGATGTGGTCATCTACCCGAAACTCTACGATGCTGGAATAAAACTCAGCATAGAGATTAAAGAAAAAAATGATTCAAAAAAGATTTTGGAAAATAGCGGAATTATACCTTTGTCTGAAAGAGAAAACATAGACAAATCTCTGGTTGTAAATTCAATAGAGATATACGGTAACCGTTATATATCAAGAGAAGAGATACTGAATATGATACCTGTGAAAACAGGAGGATATTTTTCCAAAAGAAAGGTCCTTGAGGGACAGAAAAATATAATTAATTCAGGATATTTCAGAGAGGTGACCCCAGAAGTATACAAATACGGAGAAGGGGTGTTAGTAAGATACAACCTCACAGAAAACCCAGTCATAACAGGAATAAATATCTATGGGAATACAGTATATTCTACTGAGGAACTTATGAAAGGGATAAAAACTGAACCTGGAAAAATATATAATCTGAACACTCTGAGAGAGGATAAAGATGGAATTCTTGCTAAATATCATGAAGCCGGATATGCCCTTACGGAACTTGCAAATATAGGGTTGAACGATAGCTATGAATTAGAGATATACCTGAGTGAAGGTGTAATAAGGGATATTCAGTTTAGGAAAATGGTAACAAAACAAAAAGGTGCCAGAAGAAAAGCCACAGATAATGTTTTGAAAACTAAAGACTATGTAATAGAGAGGAATTTAGAGTTTAAAGTAGGAGAGGTATTTGACTATAACAAGTACCAGGAATCCATCAAAAATCTCATGAAATCAGGAAATTTTAAAAATATAAAACCTGAGTACAAAACTATCCCAGGAGACCCAGACGGAAGAATAGTGGTTATGTTATTCGATGAAGAAAGAACTGCAGCTCTTCAGGGATCACTTTCTTATGGATCTGAAGTTGGATTCTTAGGTAGTTTATCGGTAAAAGATACAAACTACAAAGGTAGGGGTCAAGATTTTGGTGTGACTTATGAAAAATCTGATTCTGACTATAGTAAATTTTCACTTAATTTTCAGGATCCTTGGATAAAGGACACAGACAGAATATCTTGGGGGTGGAGTCTCTATAAGTCACAGTATACAGATGACGACAGCTACCTCTTTAACGATGTAAATAACTATGGATTCAAAGTGAACGCCGGAAAAGGACTCACTAAAAAAGTTAGAGTTAGCCTAGGAACAAAGGTTGAGTACGTAACTGAAGACGATGAAGACGGCAACAGAACAGATGATTACGGACTGACAAGTATCTTTCCAGCCATAACATATGATACTAGAAATCATTTCTGGAATCCTACAGAAGGAGAATATGCAAAACTTCAGCTTGAAGGTGGATATGCAGGTGGATATGAGGCAGACCCATTTGGAAACATAACTTTGGAACTGAGAAAGTACCACAGAGGTTTCTGGAAAACGAATACCTTTGCCTACAGAGCTATAGGTGGAATCATGACAGATTCTACAAAAGAATCCCAGAGATTCAGAGTAGGTGGAGGAAGCACTCTCAGAGGGTATGACGGAGGATATTACAAAGGAACAGAAAAACTGACATTCACTGTAGAAAACAGAAGCCAGATAAACGACGTATTAGGTTTTGTGGTATTCGTAGATGCAGGAAGAGCCTGGAACCAAGATGGAAGAGATCCGTATTACACAAATGACGGAGACATCCCCGATGATATAGGAGTAGGTGCCGGGGTAGGAATGAGACTTAATACACCTCTAGGACCGCTTAGATTTGACTTTGGATGGCCTGTGGGAGACACAGACCAGTCTGGAATGCAGTTTTACTTTAACATGGGACACACGTTTTAAAAATTTATAATACAGGGGGAAAAACATGAAAAAATTAATGATTCTAGCTCTGGCGGTGACAATGTCAATGTCGGTATTTGCCATGAAAGTGGGATATGTAAGCTCTCAAGAGGTATTTTCAAAATACTCAGGTACAAAGGTTGTAAAAGAGCAGCTTGTAAAAGAAAAAGGTAGATTGGAAAATGAGATTAAAAAGCAAGAAGTAGGTCTTCAAAAACTGAAAGTTGAACTGCAGGCAAAAGGTAACTCAGTTACACAACAGGAAAAAACTAAATTCCAGAAACAAGCTGAAGAATTTCAAAAATATGTAAATCAATCACAGATGAATTTGAATAGACAGGAAAAAGAGAAGTTTAGTCAAATAACTAAAAATATTGATGCTTCCATCCAGTCAGTTGCGAAAAAAGAGAAATTTGATTATATATTTGAAGATGGAGCAATCAAGTTTGGCGGAGAAGACATAACTCAAAAAGTAATAAACCAGATGGAAAAGGGTCAAAAGATAAAGTTAAACTAAACTATATAATGCACTGGGAGGCTGTTTTATGAAATATAAATTACAAGATGTAGCTGCCCTCCTAGGCGGTGAAGTAAAGGGAGATAAAAGTCTTGAGGTATCAGGACTTGCTCCCTTTTTTCAAGCCAGGGAGACGGAGCTTACTTTTGCTGCAGATGAAAAATTTTTAAAGAAAATATCAGAAACAAAGGCAGGGGCTGTAATAGTACCCCCTATACCTGGACTGCCTGAGGATAAGACCTATATAGTGGTAAATGGAAATCCAAGGGAGCTTATGCCGAAACTTCTCTCCTTTTTCAAAAGAGAGACCAAACCTACGGTAAAAATGATAGAGGATACAGCCAGGATAGGGAAAAATGTATCTATCGCTCCCAATGTATATCTAGGGCATGATGTAGAGATAGGAGACAATGTGGTAATCTCTCCAAATACAACTATATGCCAAGGCGTAAAAATAGGAGAGGGCTCTGTAATCTACTCTAATGTAACAATAAGAGAGTTCAGTGAACTAGGAAAAAGATGCATAATCCAGCCAGGAGCAGTTATAGGTTCTGATGGATTTGGATACGTAAAGGTCGCCGGGAAAAACCAGAAGATAGAGCAGATAGGAAGAGTAATAATAGGCGATGAGGTAGAGATAGGATCAAACACCACAATAGACAGAGGGGCTATAGGGGACACAATAATAAAGAACTATACAAAAATAGACAATCTGGTGCAGATAGCTCATAATGATATTATAGGGGAAAACTGTATAATAATATCTCAGGTAGGTATAGCGGGAAGCACCGAGATAGGTGACAACACAACTCTGGCTGGACAAGTAGGGGTTTCGGGACATTTGAAGATAGGAAGTAACGTCATAGTTGGTTCTAAATCTGCAATACACGGAAATGTAAAAGACAATCAGATACTGTCAGGTTTTCCCCTTGTAGATCACAGAGAAGACTTGAAAATAAAGGTGTCACTGAAAAAACTTCCTGAAATGATAAAAAAAGTAAAAGAGCTTGAAAAAATATTGCTTAAAAAATAGAAAAGCAGCTTTGCTGCTTTTTGTTTTGGGTCAGATATTATAAAAAAATAAAGGAAATCACTCTTTGATTTTTAATAAAGAGTAAAAATGTAAGAGGATAGATAAATTAAAAGTGTATTTTGAAAATATTTATCTTATAGGATGGAGGTGGAGTTTTATGGAAGCAATTTTTAACCGTAGAAGTGTAAGAAAATATTCCGATGAAAAAGTGGAAGAGAGTAAAATAGAAAAAATGCTTAGAGCAGCTATGCAGGCTCCTAGTGCCGGGAATCAGCAGGCATGGGAATTTGTGGTGGTAAGAGATAAGGAGATGCTGAAAAAACTATCAGAGGTGAGTCCTTATTCAAAAATGGCGGCAAATGCAGATGTGGTGATAGCGGTATTGGCCAATGAAGAGTATATGAGATATCCTTCGTACTGGCAACAGGATCTGGGTGCAGCCACTGAGAATATTCTCCTTCAGGCAGTAACAGAGGGACTTGGAAGTGTATGGATGGCAGTAGCGCCCAGGGAAGACAGAATCGCAACTATGAGGGGGATATTTTCACTTCCTGAAACAGTGATACCTTTCTGCATGGTGGCAGTGGGATATCCTGATCAGGAGGTAAAAGTTGCTGACAAGTGGGATGAAAACAAGGTCCACTATGAGGAATACAAGCCTGTATAAATACAATAAGCAGATAAAAGAGGAGGCCTAGCCTCCTCTTTTATTTATGAAATTTTGACAAGTAACTATATAATTATGTATAATTAGTGTTCGTAGAATGGAGGGGTATTATTGAAATGTCATTTATGTAATGGTGAAACAGAAGAGTTTTTGGTAAAAAATAAGAAATTTGAACAGTTATATTATAGATGTAAAAACTGCAGTTTCATCTTCGTAGAAGAGGATGCCCTCTTGAAAAGTTCAGAAGAGCTTGAAAGATACCAGATGCACAACAATTCAGTCGAAGACCCTATGTACAGGGAGTATTTTGAAAAATTCATAGAATATGCCTTCAAAGACTTGGAAAAAGTGGAAGATATCCTAGACTATGGTTCGGGACCTCAGCCTGTCCTGGCTTCGGTTTTGAAGGGAAAAGGATATAAGGTGGATATTTATGATAAGTATTTTTCACCTGAAAAAATTTATAAAGACCGTAAATACGACGCGGTGTGTTCAACAGAAGTTATAGAGCATATATATTACCCAATGGAGGTTCTAAAGGAGCTCGTAGGGTGTGTCAAAAAAGGCGGGTATCTCATAATTATGACAAATTTTCACAAAGATTCCTGGGAGCAGTTCAGAAACTGGTGGTATATTCAGGATCCTACCCATACTGTTTTCTACAGCCTAAAAACCTTTGAGTTTATAGAAAAAGAGTTTAAACTTAAAATTTTGAAAAACAACGGAAAAAACATAATAGTTTTTAAAAAGGAGGATTGATGAAGGAATTAAAATGGGGTATGTTTTTTCTTTATCTGTTTTTGCAGATAGTGACTATATTCTCTGGAAATTATATGAGGAGTATCGGTGATGGAGATGCTGCTATAACCAACGGCACAGAAAAAACGATTTCAAATTATAAAATCATATACATAGACAGCCCAGAAGATCTTGAGAAGAAGGTAAACAAAAGAATATATATTTATGCTGCTAGAAATATAGACCTTGATGCCTATCCAGTAAAAGAAAAAAAGAAATTATTTGTAAAAATGATGATGCCTGCAATAGAAATCTCAAGAGACCAGGTATCTGCAAACAGGAAGTTTGTAAAGAAAATAGTCAAAAGGGGTAGCTTAAAGCCTAAGGAAAAAAATAAGCTGGAGAAGTTACTTGGTGACTACGGTATAGAGGATGAGGACCCCAAAAAATTACTGGGAAAGATGATTGTTCCGCCGACCTCACTTATCCTTGGACAGGCTGCCCTAGAGAGCGGCTGGGGGACCTCTAGATTTTTTCGAGAGGGAAACAATGTTTTCGGAGTATGGTCCTACGACAGCAATGATGAACGGATAAAGGCCGGAGAATCAAGGGAGGACGGGTTTACGGCATACATTAAAAAATACAGCAACTTGAAAGAGGCTGTAGACGGATATGTTCTCCTTTTATCCACAGGAACTGCATATGAGGACCTGAGAAAAGGGATAAAGAGAGGGGAAAGCTCTGAAGAGCTGGTAAAATACCTTGTAAAATACTCTGAACTGGGGCATAGTTACACCGAGAGGATCGAAAAGGTCATAAGGGTTAATGAGTTTGAAAAATATGATATTTAGGAGGCACCATGGATAAAATTTATTACAGTGAGGATTTCCAGGTGGGAAATATAGAAAATGTAAAAAATGAGCTTCAGAAACTTTTGGAAAAAGATCTGAAAAGTGCTGAAGACCTTGAAAGATACATAGACAGATACAATGAGTTGAGTGCAATAGTAGAGGAGGTTATGGCCTGGAAATACATTAAAATGACTAGATTTGCAGACCAGGAAGAGTACTCTAAAGATTTCAACGAGTTCTACGGGACAATAGTGGCCGAATTTAACAAACAGTCCTTTCATATAAACAAAAAGATAGCTGACAGTCCCTATAACATGGAGCTTCCTGAGGAGAGATACAAGAACTATAAACTTATTCTGAAAAATGATATTGAGATTTTTGAAGAAAAAAACATTCCTCTTCAGATAGAGGAAAATGAACTGTCCAACCAGTACGGAGAGATAATTTCAAAAATAAATATTGAGTTTCAAGGTGGGAGCTACACCCTCTCTCAGATGAATAAATTTCTAAAGGACAATGACAGGGAGACCAGAGAAAAGGCCTGGAGAAAGATATATGGCGCAGTGGGAGAAAAAAAATCAGAACTCAACGGACTTTTTGACAAGCTTCTGAAGATCAGGGGTGAGATGGCAAAGAACAAGAACTTTGAAAACTACAGGGACTATATGCACAAGGCAAAGGGAAGATTTTCATACACTCCGGAAGACCTCTATAAATTCCACGAGTCTGTGGAAAAAGTAGTGGTGCCCATGTTGAGAGAGATAAATGAAAAAAAGAGAGTTAAAATCAATCTAGATACGCTCCGGCCTTGGGATACAGAGGCGAGTGAAGACGGGAAAATATTAAAGCCCTTTGAAAACGAAAGGGAACTTTTGGAAAGGGGGATATCTGCCCTGAGTGGTGTCAAAGAAAAGTTTGGCGCCAAACTTAAGTATATGGCTGAAAAAGAGTTTTTAGACCTTGAAAACAGAAAAGGAAAGGCTCCTGGAGGGTACAACTATCCCCTCAGCGAGAGCGGTGCAGCATTTATATTTATGAATGCAGTGGGTGTTCACAGAGATGTGGTGACCCTGATGCATGAGGCCGGGCACGCCCTTCACTCTTTTTCCACAAAAGATGAGAGGCTTATGTCCTATAAAGATACCCCTAGCGAGGTGGCAGAACTGGCATCCATGTCTATGGAGTTTCTGAGTATGGACAAATGGCAGAGGTTTTACGAGGACGAAAAGGACTTTAAGAAAGCGAAAAAAGAGCAGATTATAGGGGCTCTTCAGACCTTCCCTTGGGTTATGACAGTGGATGCCTTTCAGCACTGGATATATCTAAATCCATATCATACACAGGAAGAGAGAGATGCCAAGTTTGAAGAACTGATGGACAGATTTAACACTGGGATAAACTGGAAGGGGTTAGAAAGTGAAAAATCCATGGCATGGCTGAAACAGCTTCATATATTTGAAGTACCATTTTACTATATAGAATATGCCATAAGTCAGCTTGGAGCCATAGGGATATATAAAAATTATAAGGAAAATCCAAATGGCACTCTGGATAAATATGAGGAATTTCTATCTTTAGGATACTCTAAACCAATAGAAGAAATATATGAAACTGCAGGAATAAAGTTTGACTTCTCTGAAGGATATATAAGCGAACTTGCGAACTTCTTAAAAAGAGAGTTAGAAGATTTAGATTAGATGAGTGTTTTATAAAGGGGGTGAGATCATGTATCCATGGATTGTTTTCTTTTTGTTTTTTATAGATATTTTCAGCAAAATAATAGCGGAAAAGAAATTGAAATTCCATCCTAAAAGTATTTTAGACGGAGCGATCCATTTTTATTATGTAAGGAATTTTGGAATTGCATTCAATAAACTGAGCCATAAAAAATGGCTTATTCTTACACTGAATTTTGTTTTGCTTATCTATATAACCTCCCTCTATACCGCTCCAAATATAAACAAGATGGGCCTCTCCCTTGTGCTAGCAGGTGGACTTGGAAATACTCTAAACAGACTTTTCAGGGGCTATGTCATCGATTTTATCTACTTTAATATAAAGGGGTCTCCGGTTTTTAACATGGCTGACTTTTACATACTCTCCGGGATTATCGTAATTCTCCTAGAGGAAGTTATAATTATTTAATGTGATTTATGAAAGGGAAAAAATGGAAAGACTAAAATATCTAGGGGGCTATGACCCAAAACTAAAGCAACAGGTCATAAGTCTCATAGAAAATAAAACTCTCGGAAAACTAATTCTGAAAAAATACCCAACTCCTCATGAAATAACAACAGATAAGATGCTTTATGATTATGTTATGGGTATAAAAAATCAGTACCTTAAAAAATCCAACCCAATAAGCAAAGTTTCCTATGATTCAAAGATAAATTTCTCAAATCAGGCACTGGGGCTTCATACCTATGTCTCCAGGGTCCAGGGAAGTAAGCTAAAGACGAAGAATGAGATAAAGATATCCAGTCAGTTTAAAAAGATGCCCTTGGAATTTTTGAGGATGATAGTGGTTCACGAACTGGCCCACTTAAAAGAAAAATCCCATGAAAAGGCCTTTTATAAACTTTGTGAATATATGGAGCCAAATTATCATCAGCTAGAATTTGATATGAGATTGTATCTCACCTATATGGACATTTTTAAGGAGCCGTTGTATTAAATTTCTTTGAAGTTGTAAGTTATCTGTGCTAAAATAATCAGTGCTGACAATATGTAGAGTTTGGTTTATGAATAGGAGAGTGTATGAAAAAAAGACTTTACTTCGATAAAATCGAAGACATGAAGTATATATCCCACCTGGACATGATGAGATTTCTAGAAAGGCTTCTAAAAAAGGCCAAGATAGAGGTCAAGTATTCAGAAGGATTTCACCCGAGACCTAAGATGTCATTTGGGAATCCAGTATCTTTAGGAGTAGAGGCCTATGATGAGGTAATGGATCTAGAGCTTTTAGTAGAGATGGACAACAAAGTTCTTTTAGAGAAGCTAAATGCAGAGTGCCCTCAGGGGTTCAGATTTAAGGGTGCAGAAGATGTCCCTAGAAAATCAAGTATTGCAGAGGAATTTCAGATAATGATATATGAGATATCAGGAGATGAAAAAACACTTGAAAAACTGAAAAAACTTCTTGAACAGGATGATATTATAGAGGTTAAGATCAAAAACGGTAAAAGAAAAGAGAGAAATCTCAAAGAAAGAATACAGTATTATAAAATAGAGGGGAATAAGCTTCGTCTAGAACTTATAAATACCTCTCCTAATGTATTTTTGGGAATGGCTGAAATAAATCCCACAGAAGTTGAAATAAAAAAATTAGGATATAGAAAGTAAGAAAGAGGAGGAGAGTTTGGTATGTTAGATTTGAGATATATGCGTGACAACATCGAATTTTTAAAGGGGATGCTAAAAAACAGAAATGCTACAGTGGATCTTGACCATTTTGAACAGCTAGATGCAGAAAGAAGAGATCTTCTTACTGAGGTCGAAGCATTAAAACATAAAAGAAACAATGTTTCCCATGAAGTAGGGAGACTAAAAAGAGAAAAAAAAGATGCGTCTCATATAATATCTGAGATGGGAGAGGTTTCCTCTAGAATAAAAGAGCTAGATTCAAAACTTTCAGAAATAGATGAAAAACTTCAGTACTATCAGATGACTATACCCAATGTATACCATGAATCCACTCCTGTAGGAAAAGATGAAGAGGACAACATTCTTGTGAGAACCTGGGGTGAACCTACTGAATTTGGATATGAGCCTAAAAATCACTGGGAACTGGGTGAGGAGCTGGGAATACTTGATTTTGAAAGGGGAGCGAAATTAGGTGGGGCCAGATTTACTGTGTATAGGGGTCTCGGGGCAAGATTAGAGAGAGCACTAATAAACTTCATGCTTGATCTTCATACAACTGAGCATGGATATACCGAGCATATAACTCCTTTTCTAGTAAGAAGAGAGGTTTGTGAAGGTACAGGACAGCTTCCGAAATTTGAAGATGATATGTACAAGACAACAGATGAGATGTTCCTTATATCAACCTCTGAAATAACACTTACAAACCTTCACAGAAAAGAGATATTAGAAGAGAGTGACCTTCCAAAATACTATACTGCACACTCTCCTTGTTTCAGAAGAGAGGCAGGGTCATATGGAAGAGATGTAAAAGGGCTTATAAGACAGCACCAGTTTAATAAAGTAGAGATGGTAAAAATAACCACACCTGAAAATTCTTATGACGAACTAGAGAAAATGGTTGTAGATGCAGAGACTGTTCTTCAGAAGTTAGGACTTCCTTACAGATTGGTACAGCTTTGTAGTGGAGATATAGGATTCTCTGCTGCAAAAACTTATGACCTTGAAGTATGGCTTCCAGGGCAAGGAAAGTACAGAGAGATCTCTTCTTGTTCAAACTGTGGGGACTTTCAGGCAAGAAGAATGGGGTTAAAGTACAGACCGGTAGGGACTAAAAAGAGTGAGTTTGTAAATACACTAAATGGTTCTGGAGTGGCAGTGGGAAGAGCCCTTCTTGCAATAATGGAAAATTATCAGCAGGAAGACGGTTCGGTGATTATACCAGAAGTTTTAAGACCTTATATGGGGGGAGTAGATGTTATTAAAAAGTAGTTTGTTCTTGCTTTTTATAGGAAATATCTATTTCAGTAAACCTCTTAATATGATAAGTATAGCAGTTATTCTGCTTCTGATAAATTTATTTTGTAATAAAGATTTTAAAAAATGTCTGAAAAAAATGAAATTTTTATTTTTTTTCTATCTGGGTACCTGCCTCTTTCAACTTTTTTATCTTCAAGAGGGGGAAGTTCTCTGGAGGATATATAATTTTTATATCACCAGGCCGGCTCTTACTTCAGTGGCAGTTAATTTTATGAGGATAAGCAACCTCATTATGATCTCCTGGATGGTAAATTCCAACGGAATACTGAGGGGAAGGTTGAGAAATTATCAGGTTGTGGTTGAAAATGTAATGGAGCTTGTTCCTGAGGTTTTGACCATGTTTAAAAGACGTATGAAGTTAAAATGGTTTTTTAGATATATTTTGACTAGAATAAAGAGCAAAATATGACCTCGTTTAAGTTTGATTTTAGGATATAAATTTGTTAGAATATATATATAAAATTTTAAGTGGAGGGTTATCAATGAAATATAACTACAAAGATCTAGGTCTTGTAAACACAAGAGAGATGTTTAAAGTCGCCAACGAAAAGGGTTATGCAGTACCTGCATTTAACTTTAACAACATGGAACAGGGGATGGCTATAGTTGAAGCATGTGCCGAGATGGGTTCTCCTGTAATCCTACAATGTTCTTCTGGTGCAAGAAAATATATGGGAAAAGAGATAGTTCCTATGCTTACAAAAGGATTAGTAGAGCATGTAAGAGCTATGGGTTCTGATATACCAGTGGCATTACATCTAGATCATGGATCTGACTTAGAGTTAATCAAAGACTGTATCGACTATGGATTTTCATCTGTTATGATAGATGGTTCGCACTATGATTTTGAAAAAAATATTGTAATATCTAAGGAAGTTGCAGACTATGCCCATAAATTTGACGTAACAGTAGAAGCTGAGCTTGGAGTTTTAGCCGGAGTAGAAGACGATGTAGTGGCAGACAAGCACGTATTCACTCAGCCTGAAGAGGTAGAGGAATTTGTATCTAGAACTGGAGTAGACTCTCTTGCGATAGCAATCGGTACTTCTCACGGAGCACACAAGTTCAAGCCTGGAAGCGACCCTAAATTAAAGCTTGATATACTTGCTGAAATAGAGAGAAAGATCCCTGGATTCCCAATCGTACTTCATGGTTCTTCGGCAGTGCCTGCAAAATATGTGGATATGATAAAAGAGTTCGGTGGAGAGCTTACAGACGCTATAGGTATTCCCGATGATCAACTTAGAGGAGCTACAAAATCAGCTGTTTGTAAGATCAACGTTGATACAGACGGAAGACTTGCATTCACAGCTGGAATCAGAAAAGTATTTGGAACAAACCCTAAAGAGTTTGATCCAAGAAAATACTTAGGACCTGCAATGAAAGAGATGAAAGAGTACTACAAATCTAAAATAGTAGATGTATTTGGATCTGAAGGTGCTTACAAGAAGGCTTCTAAATAAATATAATTAAAAAAAACCCCGCCTATTAGACGGGGTTTTTACTATTCAGATCTTTTTTTAAATTTCTCAAACATAGATGTCAACTGTTCTAACTCTTCAGTATATTTTTTTATGAGTATATCATTTTCTTCGGCATATGCTTTTTCAAGGTCTTTTTCAAGCTGGTCCATTTTTTCTCTACAATCTTCTAACTTCGCTTTACATTTTTCCATATAAGCTACCTCCCGATAAATAATACTACTATATAATTAATTACAACGACAGATAAAAAAAACCTTTAAAAAAAATTAAAAAATAATTTTGAAATTTTGAAATTTACTCCTGATATTAGATATAAAAAAATCTTGAAAATAACTAAAAGTCGTGATATACTTTTACGAGTGATAAAAGAAATCTATTAATTTTAATGAGCACAGAACCTAATAATTTTTGAAATGAGTTCTAGAAAATTCATTTCAAAAAAAAATCTCTTGAGACGAGTTTTTTTTTTCGTCTTTTTTTATTGTCAATTATTAAGCAGAAATTTAAATAGGAGGTATATTTTTGATGAAGCAAACAAAATATATTTTTGTAACAGGTGGAGTGGTATCATCACTTGGAAAAGGTATAACTGCAGCATCTTTAGGGAGACTTTTAGAAGAAAGAGGATACAACGTAACTATACAAAAATTTGATCCATATATCAACGTAGATCCTGGAACCATGAACCCTTATGAACACGGAGAGGTTTTCGTAACTGACGATGGTGGAGAGACAGACCTAGATCTAGGACACTACGAAAGATTCATCGATAAGAGCCTGACAAAATATAACAGTGTGACTACTGGAAAAATATATCAATCAGTTATAAATAAAGAGAGAAGAGGGGAATATCTAGGGAAGACAGTACAAGTAATTCCTCACATCACAAATGAAATTAAATCAAGAATAGAGATCGTAGGCAAAGAGAATAATTCTGACATAGTAATCACCGAGATCGGGGGAACAGTAGGAGACATAGAGTCTACACCGTTCTTAGAAGCTATCAGACAGTTCAGATATGATGTTGGAAGAGAAAATGTAATCTACCTTCACTGTGCACTTTTACCTTTCTTAAAAGCCGCAGGAGAGCTTAAAACAAAACCGGCTCAGCATTCTGTAAAACAGTTAATGACTTTAGGAATAAGACCTGATATTTTAGTGTGCAGAACAGAGCACCCCACTACTGAAGAGATAAGAAAAAAACTTTCTCTATTTTGTGACATAGACTCTGATGCTGTTATAGAAGCTCCAGATGCTTCTACTATATATGCAGTACCTCTTATAATGGAGGCTAACGGACTGGCAACTGTAGTCTGCAGAAAACTGGGGATAGAAGATAAAGAAGTGGATCTCACAAAGTGGGAAGAGATGGTAGACAGAATAGTGAACCCTAAAGATGATATACGGGTGGCTGTTGTAGGTAAATATGTAGAGCTTAAAGACGCATATATATCAGTAAACGAGGCCATAGAGCATGCAGCTTACTCTATGGGACTTAAGGCCAAAATAGACTACCTGCAGGCTGAGAAGATAGAGACGACTGACCTCGAAGCCTACAGTGGAATACTTGTCCCTGGAGGATTTGGAGACAGAGGTATAGAGGGTAAAATAGAATCAATCAAATTTGCCAGAGAAAATAAGGTTCCTTTTCTTGGTATATGTCTCGGAATGCAGAGTGTTGTAATAGAATATGCACGAAACGTTGTGGGATGGGAAACAGCTCACTCAAGTGAGTTTGATAAAGAGACCAAATATCCTGTGATAGATATTCTTCCAGGTCAGAAAAATATCGAGGACATGGGTGGAACCATGAGACTAGGAGTATACCCTTGTAAACTAGAAGAGGGATCCCTTGCAAGAGAACTTTATGATGAAGAGCTGATATATGAGAGACACAGACATAGATATGAGTTTAACAATGAGTTTAAGGACGACATTCAAAATGCAGGACTTATAATTTCTGGATCTTCTCCAGATGGAAGACTTGCTGAAATTGTTGAGATTTCAAGAGAAGAGCATCCGTTTTTTATCGCAGGACAGTTTCATCCAGAGCTAAAGACAAGACCAAATAGACCTCATCCTTTATTTAAGGGGTTTGTAGAGGCTATTTACAACAGAAAAAAAGGTTTATAAAAAAAATCCAGGGGAATGAATTTTTTTAATTCATGCCTCCTGGATTTTTATTTGTATTTTGAAACTTCAATTGTATCAATAACTGTTTTGTTTGCTAAGCTGTGCGATATTATATAAAGCTATATAGATTAATGTAAGGAAAAAGCTGAGTATAATCACAAAAATAAGAGTTTCAAAATTAAAACTCCACAAAACGCTTTTGATTAGATTATAGGGGTTTGTTACGACGTGCCAGCTGTTTAGGCGAATGAACCTTCCTAAATATATTCCGTAACTTGACAATATCTCTGCGGCAATAATAAACTTCCAACCAGCATAGAAGCCAATTTTTTTTTCTATTTTTTTGTGTAGTAGGTATAGAGATAGAAATCCTATCAATAGACCTGTAAAAACAAAAAGAGAAATCATCAGGAAATCATACCAAACAATGACCTCTATACCGGTTTTATGATTCAGATGATACCCTTCCCTGCTGATATGTATAAAATCTGTTATAAAATAAGAAGCGTTGGGATAAAAAATAATCCAAGCCACCCCAAAAAAGATTTTGGCTATTTTATGGATTTCTTCAATAATTAAAATCAGAGATAGAAACAGTGGAATCCATGCAAGAAAAAGGTTCCAGATCAAAAAAAAATAATGGCTATTAAGAGTAATTAATGTACGTACTGCCACCATAAAACATCCTGAAAATGACAGGATTAATAGCATTACAAAGAGGTTAAAAGTTCTTTTGTTGGGGAGAAGCCTGTTTAATAAATTCATTTTATTAGTCCTCCTATAATAAAAATATGCAATTATTTGATTGACTTAAACTAAGAAAGGTATAATTATTTATACTTAAAAAAAATAAAAAATCCTATAGTTTAAAATTTATGCAAAATATCAAATAAAATTATTTAAATTTTTGCATAAGTTAGATTATTAGATTAAAATTATATTGTAGAAGATGTAGTCTGTTTTTTTAATTAATGCATTTACTAGAATATTACGGGGGAATTTTTATGAAAAAAGGCTCTATATATTATTTTTCAGGAACAGGGAACAGTTATTATACTGCTAAACTTTTAGGTGAGAAACTTGACCTTTCTGTGGAGAATATAGATATGAAAAATATTCCCAGGGGAAGGCAGGAGTATGTAGGGATAGTATTTCCTGTCTATGCATTTGGACCTCCTAATATTGTAAAGAAATTCATAGAAAAGTTAGAAGGGTTAGAGGGTGAGTATGTTTTTATAGTTGTTACCTATGGAGGACAGTGTGGGCCCACAGTGGATATCACAGAAAAACTTTTGAAAAAATCTAGAATTCACCTAAACTATGCTGGGAAAGTTAAGTTTCCTGATAATTATATATTGAGTTTCAAAGTCCCTGAAGAATCTGAACAGATGATGATTTTAGAAGAAGCTAGCAGAAAGATAAAACTCATATCAAAAGAGCTTTTGAAGAAATCTGTCAAAGTAGAAAAAGAAAAATTTCCATTTAACCTGATTCCTGAGAAAATACATTTTTGGTCGGCGGGCAGGTTTAGAAAGATGGGGAAAGAACTAAAAGCAGATTCAAGATGTAATCAGTGTGGTTTGTGTGTAAAAAACTGTCCTGTAAATAATATCAAAATGATAGATAAAAAGATAATCTTTGGTGTGGTATGTGAACTTTGTCTCAGATGTGTCCATACCTGCCCAAAGGAGGCTATAAATTATAAAAATAAAACACAGGGAAAGAAACGTTATTTAAACCCTAAAGTTTACATGGATTAACGGGGAGTTTTTCGGAGATAATCCTTGCAAAAATGTGATATTATCTTCTTTTTTTTTAGATATTTTTTTATTTTTTTATTTTATAATTGATTTTATTTCTGATTTACGGTATCATTTGACTAGTATGTGAACACAATATTGTTACAATATTAACATAATATAATAAAAGGGAGGATGAAGATGTCTTGTAAAAACCAACTTAAGGAAGAGTGCTTCAAACAGTTAGATGAGTTTATCTTGAATCTTGATGATAAACAAGGGGCATTAATCACAGTACTTCACAAGGCTCAGGAGATATTCGGATATCTACCGAAAGAGATTCAATCATTTGTAGCAGAAAGATTGGATTTACCACTAGCCAAAGTTTACGGAGTTGTCAGCTTTTATTCGTTTTTCACAATGACTCCAAAGGGTAGATACCCTATTTCTGTATGTATGGGAACTGCTTGTTATGTAAGGGGAGCAGGAAAAGTACTAGAAGATTTCCAGAGGCAATTGGGGATCGAAGTGGGAGAAACGACTTCAGATGGAATGTTTTCAATCGATGCACTAAGATGTGTAGGAGCATGTGGACTAGCGCCAGTTGTTCTTGTGGGAGAAGATGTTTTTGGTAAAGATGAAGCTAAAGATGTAAAAACAATACTAGATACTTATAAAACCAAAGGGTAAGGAGGTTCTCTTATGTCAAAGAAGATAGCATCTTATGAAGAGCTTTTAAAAAAGAATAAAGAGTGTGAAGCTCTTATCGAAGTAAGAAAAAAATGAGAAGAAATAGATCTTGAAAATGTCAAGGTCGCTAAAATAGGAATCGGGCAGCCTACGCCTGAAGCCAAAAAACTTGCAGATGAAGTAGCACTAGAGATAATAAACTATCTAAAAGAGTGTAATGTAGAAGATGTAGCCGTTATTCAGAGGGAATTTTATGGATATTCTGGTGAAAAGCCTACTTTAGAAATAATTATACCAAAAATGGGAAATGTTGTTTTTGGCAACATAACACCTCAGGAAGCTGTAGAACTAGTAAAGAAATATGTTTTAGATAGCGAGAGAATAAAAGATTTTCTTGTAGATAATGACGGAAACAATAAGTGTAATCATTAATTTAGGGGGTAATTAGATGTCAGATAAAAAGCACGTCCTAATTTGTGGAGGTACAGGATGTCTTTCTTCCAAGAGTAGACAAATTGCGGATAATATCAACGCTGTCCTTAAAGAAAAAGGGATGGAGGATCAAGTAGAGGTAGTATTAACTGGATGTTTTGGTTTCTGTGAAAAGGGTCCAATTGTAAAGATAATGCCTGAAAATACATTCTATGTTGAGGTTAAGCCTGAGGATGCTGGAAGAATAGTAGAAGAGGATTTAATAAAGGGAGAGAAAATAGAGACTCTACTTTACAGAGATCCAAAAACTGGAAACAGAGTTCACGAAGGTGAAAGCATGGAGTTTTATAAAAAGCAGATGAGAATAGCTCTCAGAAACTGTGGTCTTATTAATCCTGAAAATATAGAGGAATACCTAGGTAACAGAGGTTATATGGCACTAGGAAAATGCCTCAATGAAATGAAACCTCAGGAAGTAATTGACGAGATGAAACTATCAGGTCTTAGAGGAAGAGGTGGGGGAGGATTCCCTACTGGTCTTAAATGGCAGTTTGCTGCAAATAATAGTGCAGATCAAAAATATGTTGTATGTAATGCTGACGAGGGAGATCCCGGAGCATTCATGGACAGATCTATACTTGAAGGAGACCCTCATTCTGTTATAGAGGCTATGGCTATCTGTGGATATTCTACAGGTGCAAGCAAAGGTCTAGTATATATCAGAGCAGAGTATCCTCTAGCAATCAACAGGCTAAAGAAAGCTATGGATGATGCAAGAGAATATGGACTTTTGGGAAAAAATATTCTTGGATCAGGATTTGATTTCGATATAGAGATCAAATACGGTGCGGGAGCATTTGTATGTGGAGAGGAAACTGCTCTTATCCATTCCATGGAGGGAGAAAGAGGAGAACCTACATCAAAACCTCCTTTCCCAGCTGAATCTGGATACTGGGGGAAACCTACAAACGTCAACAACGTTGAAACTTTTGCCAATATTCCTGAAATTATTTTAAATGGTGGGGAATGGTTTAAAGGTATCGGAACTGAAAAATCTTCAGGAACAAAAGTTTTTGCTCTTGCTGGTAAAATAAACAATGTAGGACTTGTAGAAGTACCTATGGGAACTACTTTAAGAGAAGTTATTTTTGAAATTGGTGGAGGAATCTCCAACGGAAAGAAATTTAAGGCTGTTCAAACAGGAGGACCTTCTGGAGGATGTCTTACTGAAAGAGACCTAGATACTCCAATTGATTTTGACTCTCTTTTAGCAAAAGGATCTATGATGGGATCTGGTGGAATGATCGTAATGGACGAAGATAACTGTATGGTTGCAGTTTCTAAATTCTACCTTGAATTTACAGTGGAAGAGTCTTGCGGGAAGTGTACTCCTTGTAGAATAGGTAATACAAGATTGCATGAAATTCTTGATAAGATTACAAAAGGTAATGGAACTATGGAAGACCTTGAATTGCTGAAAGAACTTTCTGAGACTATCAAAGATACATCTCTTTGTGGACTCGGACAAACGGCTCCAAACCCAATACTATCAACACTTGATCAATTCTGGGATGAATATGTAGCACACGTTGTAGATAAAAAATGTCCTGCTGGGGCTTGTACAGATCTTTTACAATACACAATCAATGATAAATGTATCGGATGTACGGCATGTGCTAGAGTATGTCCAGTAAACTGTATAGCTGGTAAGGTAAAACAAAAGCATGTCATCGACCAAAGTGTATGTATAAAATGTGGAGCTTGCTATTCTACATGTAAATTTGGAGCTATTGATAGAGGATAAATCTTAGTTTTGGAAGACAAAATTAAAAGGAGTGAATCGGGCGAATGGAAATGGTAAAGCTTATTATAGATGGAAAAGCAGTAGAAGCGCCTAAAGGTGCAACGATAGTTGCAGCTGCTAAATCATTGGGAATAACAATTCCTACTCTTTGTCATCTTCAGATGGGAGAAGTAGGTTATAAAAATGACTGTGCTTCATGTAGAGTCTGTGTGGTAGAGGTAGAGGGAAGAAGAAACCTTGCACCAGCATGTGCTACACCTGTATATGACGGAATGGTAGTAACCACAAATTCAATGAAGGTAATGCAAAAAAGAAAGACAATACTGGAACTTCTTCTTTCTGATCACCCAAAAGACTGTCTTGTTTGTTCGAAAAATGGAGAGTGTGAGCTTCAAGACCTTGCAATGCAATTTGGTGTGAGAGAGATAAGATTTGCAGGTAAAGAATCTACATATAGACAGGATGTATCACCTTCTATAATCAGAGATATCGATAAATGTATCATGTGTAGAAGATGTGAAACTATGTGTAATGTAATACAGACTTGCGGAGTTCTTTCCGGAGTAAACAGAGGATTTGAAGCTGTTGTGGCTCCAGCATTTGAGCAAGATCTAGAAGACACTGCATGTACTTACTGTGGACAGTGTGTAGCTGTATGTCCAGTAGGAGCTCTTCATGAAGCTGACCATACATGGCAGCTGGTAAAAGACCTTGCAAACCCTGCTAAAAAAGTAGTAGTTCAAGTGGCTCCTGCAGTAAGAGTAGCTCTTGGAGAAGAGTTTGGTTATGAACCTGGCACAAATGTTGAAGGTAAGATGATAGCCGCACTTAGAAAGTTAGGATTTGATATGGTATTTGATACTAACTGGTCAGCTGACCTTACGATAATGGAAGAGGCTTCTGAGCTTATTGACAGAGTAACCAAAAAACTGGCTGGAGATGAAGATGTAAAGCTTCCTATCCTTACCTCTTGTTGTCCTGCATGGGTTAAGTTCTTTGAGCACAATTACCCTGATATGCTAGATGTACCTTCTACAGCTAAATCTCCTCAACAGATGTTTGGTGCTATCGCTAAAAATGTTTGGGCAAAGGAAGAGGGAATTGATAAAAAGGACCTTATAGTTGTATCTATAATGCCTTGTCTTGCAAAGAAATACGAGGCCTCTAGAAAGGAATTCGCTGATAAAGACGGAAATCCTGATGTAGACTATTCTATCTCCACAAGAGAGTTAGCAAAGCTTATAAAGCAAGCAAACATCAACTTTAAAGGTCTGGATGATGAAGAAGTAGATAATCCTCTAGGAAGCTACACAGGAGCCGGAGTAATATTCGGTAGAACTGGAGGAGTTATAGAGGCAGCAACAAGAACTGCATATGAATGGATTACAGGAGATACTTTAGAGTCTGTAGACTTTAATGTATTGAGAGGAATGGAATCTGTAAGAGTAGCAGAGGTTTCTATTCCTGGATTAGATGAAAAGTTAGGTTCTAAGTTTAGAATCGGAATCGCTCATGGTCTTGGATCTGCTAGAGAACTTTTGGATAAGATCAGATCAGGAGAAGAAACAGTACATGCTATAGAGATTATGGCTTGTAAAGGTGGATGTGTAGGTGGAGGTGGACAGCCTTACCACCACGGAGATTTTGGAGTAATAGAGAAAAGGACAGCTGGGCTGAATTCTATAGATGAGGGTAAAGAGCTCAGAAAATCACATGAAAATCCTTATATTAAGGAACTTTATGAGAAGCACTTAGGTAAGCCCATGAGCCACAAGGCACATGATCTATTACACACAGAGTATTTCCCAAAACGTAAAATGTAAATTTTTGAGGCAGCGGATATTATCCGCTGCCTTTTTTCTTTTGTAGTGAGGCAGCTAGCACAGATTGAAATGTTAAAATCAGTCAGAGAACTTTTAGATATATCATATTTAAAATATTTAAAAAAAATAAGCTAGTGAATAAAAAATAAGATATAATGGGGAAGAGTACATTTATTTAGGGAGGGCGATGTGAAAGTATTAATAGTTGAAGATGATCTTGAAATACAACAGTTGGTGAGTTATTTTTTCAGCAAAGAAGGTTATGAAGTAGAAACTGCCTCAGATGGATTAGATGGTCTCAGGTTTTTAAAAAAATTCAAGCCTGAATTAGTAATATTAGATATTATGCTACCTAGTTTAGATGGGAAAAATTTTACCAAAATAGTAAGAGAACTTCCAGAAGAGTATGGCAACCCGGTTATCATAATGCTGACTGCCAAAACAGAGATAGAAGATGTCCTAGAAGGTCTCGAAATAGGTGCCAATGATTATATGAAAAAACCTTTTGATCCTAGGGAACTTATACTCAGGTCTAAAAAATTCTTGAATAATGGAGAGAAGGCATCCAAAAAATATATCTTCAAAAGTGTAGTAGTAGATGATGATCGGCACCTTGTGACTGAAGATGAAATAGAGATAGAACTTTCCAAAAAAGAATATGATCTTTTGCATCTTCTCATAAGAAATAAAGGGCTGGTTCTTTCTAGGGAAAAGATTCTGGATAAGGTGTGGAATACCAGCTATTACGCAGGGGATAGATCTGTAGATATATATATATCCAAACTGAGGGAGAAGATAGTTAGTATTTCTAAAAATATAAAAACAGTGAAAGGAGTTGGCTACAAATTAGAAGAAAAGAGATAATAACGCTTATCTTGATCTTTTTCCTTGAAATATTCTTTGTAAAAGTAAATATGAGCAGAGTGTCAACTCTCTATGAGGAAGTTGCTAAAAAGACCCTGAGGGAGGATGCCATTCTAATAAAAAATATTGCTAGGAATAACTCGCGGGAGGATTTTCAGGACATATTCGAGAGTGTGGAAAAGAGATTTACATTGATAGATGCAAATGGGGTAGTAGTATACGATTCAGAGAAATATGAAGAGGAGTCAACCATGGAAAATCATGGGACAAGACCTGAGGTTATAGAGGCCCTTAAAGAAGGACAGGGTTTTAATGTGAGGGAGAGTGAAACCCTAGGAGAACTCCTTGCATATTATGCTATGCCATACACTGATGAGAATGGAGAAAACTACGTAATAAGAGTTGCCAGGGGATATGATTCAGATTATAATAATATCAGAAATATTCTTACAGGACAGATAATATTTTTTATTATTCTAAATATATTTATTCACTTTAGCTATAAAAATTATCTAAAACGACATCTGTTTAACAAGGTGGATGAGATAAGAGAGGCTTTAGAAACTGGAATTGAAGTAACTGAAATATATTCTAAAGGTGATATGTGGCTCGTGGAATTTTGGAAAGTTGTCCAGTCTTGGCAGAGTGAGAACATAAAAAACTTGGGAAAAGTTAATTTGGAAAAACAGATACTGAGGCGGGTAATATCCTCAGTGGATATGTCAATTGTTCTCATAAATGCCAATATGGAGGTAATCCTAAAAAATGAATCACTGAATTATCTTTACAATTTTTCCCAGGGAGGGCACTATTACCAGGGAATGAAATATATAGAGATCATAAATGTGGTAAGAAAAGCCATAGATGAAAAAAAGGACATCAAAGAAGATGTGTATATTTCCAAATTAAAAAAATATCTGGTAATAGGAGTAAAATATCTTGAATTTAGAAATCAGTTTATTATAACTATAAAAGATGTAACCAGAAATCGTGAAATGATGGAGGTGCAGAGAAACTTTATTAGCAATATAAGTCATGAACTCAAAACCCCATTGACCAATATCAAAGGTTATCTCATAGCATTAGAAGATGCCCCTGAGGTGATGAGGGGTAATTTTTTGAAAATTGTAAAAAATAATGTGGATAAATTGGAAAACATAACCATGGATTTTTTGAATATATCCAAAATAGAGAATTCTAAGGTTCTTAACCTTGCACCGGTTTCCTTTGGAAAAATACAGGAAGAGATAGAAAAAGTGCTTTCTCAGTATATAAGATCAAAAGAAGCTGAAATAATATATTCGATAAATCTCCTAGGTGCCGACGACTATATGAGGGTGGATTTTGATAAGCTGACCACTATACTGAAAAACCTCATAGAAAATGCCATAATTTATAATGATAAAAAACCTGTCATAAAGGTTGAGATAAAGGAGATCTATGACAGGTATAAGATAGTCATAGAGGACAATGGATTAGGTATACCAGAAAAGGATATAGAAAATATTTTTGAGAGGTTTTACCGTGTGGATAAAGCGAGAACTAGTAATGTAGCCGGGACAGGGCTAGGTCTTCCAATAGTTGCAGAACTTGTGGAAATCTGCGGTGGAAAGATAGAAGTGGAATCAAAAGAGGGAAAAGGAAGTGTTTTCAGGTTTTCAATGTTAAAATAAGGTATCTGCAGTTTTTAATTGCAGATACTTTTATTTTTAGAAAAAAGATTTGGATTTAAGAGCTAGAGGTTCCATGATATAAAAAGGACTTTAAAAGTAGACAACACTATGGTAATAATAGTAATATATAATTATATTAAATAGCTCAAGTTGCTATTTGGAAGAAATTCAGATAAATTACTGAATTTATCTGAATATTAGAGTCAAAAGATTTTGTCACGAATGGACACTAATAAAAGATAGGGAAATTAACACGAATAAGGACAAAAGCTTTTGGTCACAGAGAAAAGAAGAGAGTATCACGGAGGAGAGCGATATTAAAGTCAAAAGATTTTATCACGAATGAACACCAATAAAAGATAGGGAAATTAACACGAATAATAACAAAATCTTTTGGTCACAGAGGACACTGAGAAAAAAATAAAGTTTCACAGAGAAGATTTTTTGAATTTTCAAGTCGCAGGGCTTATACAGGAAAGAGCCTGTACTCAGCCGTCCTACAGAATAAGTTCCACAGGGGACCGAGGACTGTAGCTCATAAAGGCGTTAAAAGAAATATCTACTCACTAGACGTTTGAAAATTCTTGAACTTTTGGTTACTTTTCTTTCAAGAGAAAAGTAACGAATTCTTATAAATTCAATACTTTAATTTAAAATAAAGGCATCAACTTAGTTTAAATTTGAGGAGGGTCTAATGACATCCCAACAATACGAGAAATTTATGAAAATAAGAGAGAGGTTCAGGAGAGAAGTAGATAAATACAGGGAAAATTACCCTGAGTTTGCAAAGGATCTTTTGAAAAGATATGAACAGGAAGAAAGTGGCATGAGGGCATTTGTCTATAATGAAAAACTTGACTATTTAGGAAAGAATGATAGCATAAAGTATGTGTGGGTAACAGACAACCCCGGGTTCAAAGAAAGCAAACAGAATAAATATGCTGTGGGTATATCTGGTAAAACCGGAAAAAATTTCATGGAAAAAAATGGATTTGTAAAGGATTTTGACAGAGAGGTAATTGTTCTGAACAAGAGTTTTGTGCATACAAAAGTAACCTCAGAACTTGGTAAGTTTGATTTATACAGGGATATTTTTCTAGAGAATCAGAAGTTCATGGGTCAGTTGGCCTGTCATTTACAGAAGCTGTTTGGCTGTGATATGTGGATACTTGGGACTTCAAATTTGAATAAAATTTTTAAAGGCTTCCGAGAAACGATGGAGACAAATGGAGAATTTAATAATATATATTTTTATTATCATTTTTCTCAGGGGCAGTTTAAGAAGGCCTATAACAGGAAAAAGAACGAATTGATGAACCAGGATCCAAAGGAAATATGTAAAATTATTGGAATAGAGAATAGAAATAAATTATTCAAGAGGTGATCGAAGATGAGAAAAAGACTCCTTATACTTGCACTGATAACAGTCTTTGGAATAGCAGGACATGCTTATATAAGTGGTAAACATATAGAAAAGTTGTCAAAAGAAAAAACTAATGAAAAATTATCGAAGGAAGAAAAAGAAGGAGTGGTAGAGTTGGTAAAGGAAGATAAAGCACTGAAAAGAGAAGATATAGACCAGAAATATAAATGGAATCTTAACGACATATATGAAAACTGGGGAGAATGGGAGGCTGATTTGATAAGAGCGAAAGAACTCATGGAAGAGATCCCAAAGTATAGGGGGAAAATAAAAAACGATCCCAAGGCTTTTTCTGAGCTTGTGGCAATGGAAAATGAACTGTCTAAAATAACAGATGAAATATATCTGTACCCTTATCTCATGAGGGACCTTGATTCTACAGATGAAGTAGCGTCAAAAAAATTACAAGAGATAATGGCTATTTATACAAAGTACAGTGCCACTGTGGCATGGATAAATCCAGAGATTTTAGAAGTTCCAAAGGAAACCATGACAAAATGGATAAATGAAAACAAGGAACTAGAAGAGCACAGGTTTCATATTATGGAACTCTACAGACTTCAGGGGCATGTTTTAGATGCAGAAAAGGAAAAACTTCTTTCCTACTATGGGCAGTTTATGGGAGCACCAGGGGATATATACAAGGAACTGACCACTTCTGATATAAAGTGGAATGAGATAGAACTTTCTACTGGTGAAAAAACAAAGGTTACAAATGCAGTATATTCTAAAATATTGTCTACAAATAAAAATCAGGGGGATAGAAAGAAAGCCTTTGAGGCCCTCTATACAGCTTATGCAGACAATGAGAACACCTATGCGGCAATATACCGTTCTATCCTTCAGAAAAGCAATGCCACTGTCCAGGCAAGGGGTTATGATTCTACTCTGGCTAAGGCTTTAGAGGGAAATAATATTCCTGTGGAAGTATATGAAAATCTCATAAAGGTTACCAGAAAAAATACACAGCCTCTTCAGAGATACGTGAACTTAAGAAAAAAACTACTTGGACTAGAGGAATACCACTATTATGACAATCAGATAACCTTGGTAGATTATAACAGAGAGTTTGAATACGATGAGGCAAAGGAACTTGTTCTAAAATCTGTGGCTCCATTAGGAGATGAATATGTAAAAGGAATGGAAAAAGCTGTCAGCCAAGGTTGGCTAGATGTCTATGAAACTCCAAATAAAAGAAGCGGGGCCTATTCTCTGGGAATCTACGGAGTGCACCCCTATATGCTTTTAAATTACAACGGAACCTTAGACTCTGTCTTTACCTTAGGCCATGAGCTAGGGCACACTATGCACACCATGCTTTCTAGTGAAAATCAGCCTTACTCTACTCACGGGTATACTATTTTCGTGGCAGAGGTTGCATCTACATTTAATGAGAGACTCCTTTTAGACAACATGTTAAAAAATACCAAGGATCCATTAGAAAGGATAACCCTCATAGAACAGTCACTGGGCAATGTGGTTGGGACCTACTTTATACAGACACTATTTGCAGACTATGAATATCAGGTGCACAAAATAGTGGAAAATGGCGGAGCGATAACACCGGATATTTTAAGTGGGATAATGGATCAGTTATTTAAAGATTATTTTGGTGACACAGTTGCCATAGATGAACTTCAGAAAATAATATGGGCGAGAATACCTCACTTTTATAACTCCCCTTATTATGTGTATCAGTATGCTACCTGTTTTGCATCCTCTGCAGTTCTTCATGACAGAATAACCAATGAAAAATACAGCAAAGATGAAAGAGAAGAGGCTCTAAACAGATATCTAGACCTTTTGAAATCAGGAGGAAGTGACCATCCTATGAATCAGCTTAAAAAGGCCGGCGTTGATCTCACTGAGACTGAAACTATAGAGGCTGTGTCTAAAGACATGAACGCACTTCTAGATATTCTAGAAAAAGAGATGGAAAACCTAGGTAAAAAATAAAAACATCAGAAATTATAAAAATAATCCAGAGTCTGGCTTTGTCTGCCGTTGCTCTGGATTATTTTTATGGAAAAATTTATAATTTAATTAACCCAAGTTGCTACTTGAAATAAATTCTCCTAAATTAGTGAATTTATCTGAATATCAGAATCAAAAGATTTTGTCACGAATGGACACCAATAAAAGATAGGGAAATTAACACGAATAAGGACAAAAGCTTTTGGTCACAGAGAAAAGAAGAGAGTATCACGGAGGAGAGTGATATTAAAGTCAAAAGATTTTATCACGAATGGACACTAATAAAAGATAGGGAAATTAGCGCGAATAAGGACAAAAGCTTTTGGCCACAGAGAACGCAGAGAAAAAGAATGAGTCTCACAGAGTTAGAACCAAAACTATAAATGCTTTTTTTTGCGAGAGGTTTTTATCTCTTTTCCCTTGCCATTGATAAAATCAGCGTTAAGAATAACCGCAGTGAAATCCTTAGAAAAAATCGACTGTTTGAGCATAGCGAGTTTCGAGTTTTTCTTGGATTTTCAAGGTTATTTAGCTGATTTTTCACAGGCTTGAACTTTTGGTTACTTTTCTTTCAAGAGAAAAGTAACGAATCCCGATAAATTCAATACTTTAATTTAATAAAGGTAGCAACTTAGGTTAATTATCTTCTGATAAGTTTTTCAAATTTCTTTTTGAACTGCAGGGGAGTAAGAGAGTATTTTTTCTTAAAGTGGGAGGAGAATTTACTTCCACTGGAAAAATTGAGTCTAAATGCAATATCTGTCACTGAAAGATCTGTTTCTAAAAGAAGCCTGGAAGCTTTTTCTAGTTTTTTATTTATAATATATTTTGTAGGAGACATCTCTAAATTATTGTTGAAAAGAGATGCCAGATTATTTTTATTGAGACCAAACTCTCGTTTGATCTGAGCCACGCTGAGATCATTGTCTATATTATAGTCGATATATTCCACAATTTTTTTCAATTCTTTATTTGTAACTTTGTTGAAATCTAGCCTGTGCTCCTCTCCTAAAAAACTAAGAACAATGTCTGTTATAAAATTTAACATTATTATTTTTGAATTCTTGAATGAAACAAGGTTATCGAGCTTATAAAGAGTGGGGGAATCAAATTTCCATGGGAGTTTTTTTAGGACATACTCAGGGAAATCAATCTGAAAATCCTTGAAAAATTTCTCTTTTATATGAAGGGTCACATAATTTATATTTTGGGTCAAAACCTTGTAGTCTCCAAGGGAAATCCCCTTAGATAATAAGGCCTCTCTTTCATTTAAAAAGATGGCATCCTTTTCGAAACCGATCTGACCTGCTTCACAAAATCTTATTATAAGTCCGTCCCTTGAAAAAAATGAAGGGTTCAGATCAGAAAAAAAATTTTTTCTGATGATAATTATATCTGAATAATCATCTGAATATATTCTGTAAAAATCTTTTTCAGTAGGAAGGCTCTCTAGTTTGTCTCTGAAACGATGTTCGTTGAAGTTGAAAACCTCGTCTAAAGTTCTGGCATTTCGTCTTAAAAACTCTATGAGTGACGGAGAGTAGAGGGTATTATTTTTTTCAATGAGATCAATACTTTTTTCATTGGAAAGGGAAAACAGATATCTGTTTCTAAAGTATTCTAAAGCCATCCTAAAGTTTTTTTCCCTGAATTTATCACCTTTAAATATAAAACTATCACTGTTTTCCAACTTTGAGTAAATATTTTCTACCTCTCCTAAGACGGATTCATAAAAAAATGAAAGAATTTCTAGTCTGTCATTAGGAGTGAATTCCTGTATATTTCCGATAAAGTATTTATAGAGATGCAAGATCCTTAAATATTCATAGTACGTATCCTTGTTATGATCTTTTATTAAATTTTCTAGCTTGGATATAATATTTCTGTTCATGCAAATCACCCCACAGGATTATAGTAAATTGTATAAAATATCTTTTTATCTATTTTAGCATTAAAAAAATGTTAAATAAAGCCAATTTTTATCTAAAAATAGGGAAAAAAGGTATTAAAAGATTTATTTATAATCTTTTATTTTCTTATAAACTGCTCAGTTGTACTTTAACAGTTCGGTTTGTCTGCAAAAAATGATTTTTAATATAACGATAGAGAATAAAAAAAGTGTTAAATCGAAATTATATTGATCTTCTATAAATACTATACTGTAAAAAACATATAGATTATTAGGAGGGTGATGGTGAAGATATTGGTTAACGGAGAACACTATAGTGTTTCTCATAGGAAAAAACTTATCGATGTACTGGGAGAAGTGGGAGTTCAGATACCTAGCTTCTGTCATGATACAAGGATAGTAAAAAAGGACGAAAGCTGTGGAATTTGCAGTGTAGAAGTAAATGGAGAAATTAAAAAAGCCTGTGAAATAGAGGCTAAAGAGGGTATGGTCATAGAAACACATACAGATGCAGTGACAAGTATGAGGAAAGATATTCTAAAAGAAATCATAGAAGATCATCCCTTAGACTGTCTGGGATGTACAAAATCGGGAGATTGTAAACTTCAGGAATACTGTTATGAGTACAATGTGGAGCAGACAAGTAATGCCTGCAAAGAAAGTCTCATGGCAGATTCAAGTAATCCTTTTTTTACAATTGATTCCAATAAATGTATATCATGTGGTAAGTGTGTAAAGGTATGTGAAACACTTCAGTGTAACGATGTATTAAAACTAGATCCAGTGACTAAAAAAGTGGTGGTTTCAGACGGAGGCATAATCGATGAATCCAAGTGTGCCTTCTGCGGGAACTGTGTAAGTGTATGTCCAGTAGGGGCACTCCAAGCAAAGGAGAGGACAAAATACAGAAAGTGGGAAGTAAAGAAAACTCAGACTACATGTTCATACTGTGGTGTGGGATGTCAGTTTAATCTTATCTCCAAAGGAAACAAGATTGTGGGAGTAGAGCCTATAAATATTGCACCTAATGACGGACTACTCTGTGTGAAGGGAAAATTTGGTTATAAGTTTATAGATCATCCAGAAAGAGTGAAAACCCCCCTTATCAGGGAAAATGGAGAATTCAGAGAAGCTAGCTGGGAAGAGGCCTATGATCTCTTTTTGAGCAAGGCGACGAAGATAAAAGATGAATTTGGTCCAGATGCCTTTGCAGGACTGGCATCAGCTAGATGTACAAATGAGGATAACTTTGTATTTCAAAAATTTATGAGATTGGGTATAGGGACCAATAATATAGATCACTGTGCACGTCTTTGACATGCCTCAACAGTTGCCGGGCTTGCAACTACATTAGGAAGTGGTGCTATGACAAATAGTATCTCAGAAGCAAAGGACTCAGATCTGATATTTGTTATCGGGTCAAATCCAAGAGAAAATCACCCTGTAATAGGGGCAAAAATCAAACAGGCATACAGGAATGGTACTAAAGTGATAGTGGCAGACCCGAGAAGAATAGATTTAGCTGATGAAGCTGAAGTATTTATGCAGGTTAAGGTGGGAGCAAATATAGCTCTTATAAACGGAATGATAAATACAGTGATAACTGAAGGTTTAGTTGACGCTGAATATATAAAAAATCATACTGAAGGATATGAAGAGCTAAAGAAAATGATTGCAAAATTTACCCCTGAAGAGGTATCTGAAATAGCAGGAGTGTCTGCTGAAGATATCAGAAGGGCTGCAAGACTTTATGCTACTAGTAAAGCTTCATCTATATACTATGCCATGGGAATAACTCAGTTTAAAACAGGTACAAATGGTGTAATAGCCTTGTCTAATCTGGCACTGATAACAGGACAGATAGGAAGACCTGGAACTGGTATAAATCCTCTGAGAGGTCAAAATAATGTACAGGGATCGTGTGATATGGGAGCATTCCCAGATGAATATCCAGGGTATCAGAAAGTATTGGATAAAAATGTAACCGATAAATTTGAAAAAGTGTGGGGAGTAGATGTCCCTAAAAAAGTAGGGCTGACTCTGCCGCAGATTATGGATGCGGCACATCACGGGCATCTTAAATTTATGTATATAATGGGAGAAAATCCGGTGGTATCGGATCCCGATACAAAACATATATTAGAATCCCTGGAAGCACTTGATTTTTTAGTTGTTCAGGATATATTTATGACTGAAACAGCCAAAAAAGCAGACCTTATACTTCCGGCTCTGTCATTTGCAGAAAAGGACGGGACATTTACAAACACAGAAAGAAAGGTACAGAGGGTAAGAAAAGCAGTGCAGGCAGTGCCAGATGCCAAGGCAGACTGGAAGATATTTACTGAGCTTTTAAATAAGTTTGGCTATGAGAGCAATTACTCCCATCCATCTGAGATAATGGATGAGATAGCTGTTCTTGTCCCGCAGTATGCAGGGATATCCTATGACAGGATAGAAGTAGAGGGACTCCAATGGCCTGTAAAGGATAAAAATCATCCTGGAACTCCAATCCTACACGTAGATGGTGCAATTCGGGGAAAAGGTAGACTAGTGCCTGTAGAATATGAACTTCCCGGGGATCTGATAAATGAGGAATATCCTATAATTCTGACAAATGGTAGAAATCTGTATCACTATCATACAAGGACTATGACTGCCAAAACAGAAGGTCTGCATAAAAAGTCTCCTGAATCTTATATTGAGATGAATCCCCTCACTTGTAAAAGAATAGGAGTAACAGATGGAGATATGGTAAAAGTAACATCTAGAAGAGGAAGTATAAAAACTAAGGTTGTAAAAACGGACATTATACAAGACGGAACTGTATTTATGACATTCCACTTTGCAGAAGGGTCAGCTAATGTACTTACAGGGACAGATGCAATTGATGCAAAGTCAGGGGAACCTGAATTAAAATTAACAGCTGTGTCTGTGGAAAAATGTGAGGTGAACTAGGAATGGACATTAAATTAATTGTAAATAATAAAAAAAGAATTTTTGATAATGAAATAACTCTTTTGGAAAACCTTGGTAATATTGGTATAGATATTCCGTCTCTTTGCTATCACAAAGATCTAGGAAGCCAGGATGTCTGTGGAATATGTGTGGTAGAGATAGACGGGGAACTGGTAAAATCATGCTCTACAAAGCCAAAAGTGGGCATGGTAATAAAAACTTATACAGATGAGATAGAGGCAAGGAGAAAAGAGATTCTTGAAAAACTCATGGAAAATCATCCCAACGACTGCCTCACCTGTGAAAAAGCAAAGGGTGACTGCCAATTGCAAGATGCCTGTTATGAATATGGAGTGGAAAACAGAAATATAAAACCTATTAAGATATATGAAGTAGACCGATCAACTGAAGGTATGATAAGGGATATGAATAAATGCATAAAATGTGAAAAGTGTGTGGCTGTATGCAGGGACATCCAGGGTATAGGGGTGTATGATATAGAGGAGATAGACGGAGAAAAAGAGATAGTCTTAGTCGATGGAAATAATCTCTCTGAAACAAAATGCATAAGCTGTGGTCAGTGTGTAAAAGTCTGCCCTGTGGGAGCCCTAGTTGAGAATAACACCGTTGTGGAACTTAGCAGAGAGCTCAAAAAAAGGGAGAAGCACTTTATTGTGCAGATGGCTCCTGCGATAAAGCATACTATAGGGGAGGAGTTTTTTATAGCTCCCGGACAAGATGTTACCTCTATGATGGTGGGAGCATTAAAAAAACTAGGATTTTCCAAGGTATTTAGTACAGATTATTCAGCTGATGTAACTATAATGGAAGAGGGAACAGAACTGATACAGCGGCTTACTACAGGAAAGGGAAAGACTCCCATGTTTACCTCCTGCTGCCCTGGCTGGGTGAATTATGTGGAAAAAAACCATCCAGAATTTCTTGGGAATTTGTCTAGCTGTAAGTCTCCACAGCAAATTTTCGGGGCTCTGGCAAAGAGTTATTACGCTGAGGAATCAAAAGTACCTAAAGAAGATATTGTAGTAGTGTCTATAATGCCATGTACTGCTAAAAAGGGTGAAGCTCAAAGAGCTGAGATGGAGGATCACGACAGAGCAAGGGATGTAGATGTGGTAATTACAACAAGAGAGTTTGCAAAGTTAGTAAAAATGAACAACATAAACTTTGCTGCCTTACCTGATGGGCAGGACTACGACTCATTTATGGGTAAGGGTTCTAGTGCAGGAAGACTTTTCGGTACTTCTGGTGGGGTAATGGAAGCGGCTCTCAGAACTGTAGCGACTGTTTTAAGTGATGAAAAAGTTGGAGTCCTTGAGTTTGAAGAGATAAGGGGCTTCAAGAATGTGAAAGAAACCACTGTAGAGATCGGGGAACATAAGCTGAAATTAGTTGTTGTAAACGGGATAGGCTCTGCACATTCCATTATGGAGGGTATAAAATCTGGTAGCCTTTACTATGATTTTGTAGAAGTAATGGCCTGTCACGGTGGATGTATAAGCGGGGGAGGAGCACCAATTCCTGACAATTTGGATGTAAGAAGACAAAGAATGGAAGGCATGCACGGTTTTGACAAAACAAGTACTTTGAGAAGGTCTCATGATAATCCAGAAATAAAGAGGCTGTATGAAAACTACCTGGAAGATCCTTGTGGACATAAGAGCCACCACCTGCTGCATACCACATACAGCGATAAAAGCTAATGGTAAAATATAAGAAAACTGCCGTAATCCTTGCCGGGGGAAAGGGCAGTAGGATGGGACATGTAGATAAGGCATTTTTAAAATATAATGGGAAAACCTTTATTCAGTGTATTCTGGAAAAGGTAGAGGGATATGATGAGATACTCATAGTATCTAACAACCCTGAGAAGTATAAACACTACAAGGTAAAAGTGGTGGAAGACAGGGTTAAGGGAATAGGCCCCCTTGGAGGGATATATACAGGGCTTATATACAGTTCCTATGATGAGATACTGGTCCTCTCCTGTGATACACCATTTCAAAACAGAAATTTTTTGAAATATATGGGTGAGATGTCAGGGGACTATGAAGTAGCCCTTCCTGTACATAGAGGGGGAAGAGAACCTCTGACGGCTCTTTATAAAAAGTCTCTTATTGGAGGTATAGAAAAACTTATAGATTCAAAGACGCATAAGATCGCTTTTCTTTATGAGGACAGATCTGTAAAAAGAGTGAATATAGAGGAAATGCCTGAAAACAGAGAGATAAAAAGTGGATTTAAAAATATAAATACTATAGAGGAGCTAAGAGAAGTAGGGGGAGAGAGAGGATGAGAAAGTCAAATATTTTTACTGAGGAAGCGGTGGAACTATTTGTAAACGGTAAAAAAATGATAACATTTATGTGCACCCCTGAAAACCTTGATGAGATGGCTCTGGGATATCTCTATTCTAGGGGGATAGTAGAAAGTGTAGATGAGTTTATGGGGGCGGCTCCTTGTAGCAGTGGTAAAAGAATATTTGCCGTTGTGAGCAAAGAATTAAAAGATGAAGTATATAGTATTAAAAATATAGTGATGAGCGGATGTGGTAGCGGGGAACTACCTAAGGAGTTAGATTTTTATAAAAGAGAGGTAAGATCAGGTTATAGAGTGGAAATTGGGAATATAAAGGAAACCTTCGGGGAGATGCTTGAGTCTGCAAGACTTCACCAGACCACAGGTGGAACCCATTCGGCAGCCATAAAGGACAGTGAAGGAAGGGTTATTGTAAGAGAAGATATAGGAAGACATAATGCAGTGGATAAGGTTATAGGGGCTGCCCTTCTTGAGGGTATGAACCTAGAAAGATCCACTGTGGTAATAACAGGAAGGGTGTCTTCAGATATGGTAGTAAAGGCGGCAGGTGCAGGAGTTCCTGTGGTGGCTTCTATGAGAATAACCAGTAATATGGCAATAGAGATAGCAAACAAATATAAGGTAAACCTTATAGGTAGAATAGGTAGTAATGAACCACTTATTTACAATGAAGTAGAGGGAACCTGTATAGAAAGATAAAATAAAGTGACTGGGAGGGTTTGATCATGTACTTTGTTCAGTATATATATGAGGTAGTTGGGGATTATAGTGTTGGCAAGGAATTAGGAACAGTAATTCTAGATAAAGTTAGTAATAATATAGAAGATATTATCTATGAAGTGTCATGTAAAACTCAAAGATCTGTGGTGGGGATCAAAGAAATTCAGTTTATAAATAACTAACAATAATTAAAGAGCAGGATATTTCTGCTCTTTTTTCTATACTTTAGGTTTTTATTAAAATGATTAAATAGTTTTGATAATTGACTTAAGTTGTACTTGAAAGAAATTCTCATAAATTAATTAATTTATAAAAATATTAGAGTCAAAAGATTTTGTCACGAATTAAAATCAATAAAGGACAAAAGAATTAACACGAATAATAAGAAAATTTTTTGGTCACAGAGGACACAGATAAAAGAGCAGCTTAGGTTAATTAATAATGGTTGTTATTCTGTTTAAAAATATTAACAGTAAATATTGATAATCTGGAAAACTTTTATTATAAAATGGTTTGTATAAGTTGAATAGATACAAAAGCTAAAGGGGAAATATATGCTTAAATTTACAGGAATTTATAATGTTGTGCAGAAAAAAGTATTTATGGTATCAAAATTTTATCTGAAGAAATAGAATTTAATTGCAAAGAGTATTGGAATAAAGTATAGTAAATGAAAAGACTAATATTTCTGGGAGGTAGAATATGACTGTGTTTAGATGGTTTAAAAACGCCCTTCTATTTATAATGAAAGAGATAGCCTCTTTTCTTATAAAAATAGTTATGGTAATGGTAATAATAATAATTTTACTAACGGTCTTTGTTCCAAAAAGTCCAGTAGAAAAGGCGCCAATAAGGAAAAATACATATATTGAGCTTGACCTGTCAAATCCTGTGGGGGAGAGGGGAAGCCTATCTATATTTGCTATAGAGGGTGAAAAAGTCAATTTCTACAACATGTTGAATTATCTAGATAAAGGAAAAAATGATCAGAGGATAGACGGACTTATTTTAAAAGTTGATAGTGTCGCCTTAAATAGAGCTCAGGTAGAGGAGTTAGGCAGAAAGATTAAAGAATACAGAGAAGCGGGTAAAAAAGTGTATGCATTTTCTAGAGGGTTTCAAAACAGAAATTATTCTCTAGCAGTGAATGCAGATGAGATAATTATGCCTCCTAGCAGAGGGGCTGGATCAAACATATCGGGATACTTTATGGAGCTTCCCTATATGAAAAGGCTCAGCGATAAGATAGGAATAAAATATGATGTTATACATGTGGGAGATTATAAATCCTATGGTGAAAACTATGTGAGAGAAGAGATGTCCCCTGAGTTCAGAGAGAATATCACTAGACTATTAGACAGAATATATTATAATTTTATCCAGGATGTATCTGTGGCTAGAAATATAGATGAAAGAACCTTGAGTAAAAAAATACTCAATGGAGATTTCGTTTTGGCAGATGCCTTTAAAATGAAGCAAGAGAAACTTGTAGATTCTCTTATGTATTATCATGAATTTTTAAAAGAGAGAAATATAGCAAACATAACAACCCTGGGAAAATATGCCAGAAGTGTGGTGGGACACCAGAGTTCAGGGAAAAAAATAGCGGTAATCTATGGTGATGGGGAAGTATTATATTCAAACAGTGGAAGAGGAGTACAGCAGGCAATAACTCCAGATACAATGATTTCTGAATTGGATATGGCGGTAAGAGATAAAAATGTGGCGGGAATAGTATTAAGGATTGATTCTCCAGGGGGATCTGCTCTGGCATCTGAAGTTATAAATGCTAAAATAAGAAGTATAGAAAAACCCGTCTATGTGTCTATGGGGGGGACTTCTGCCTCAGGAGGATATTATATATCAGCCTCAGGAGACAGAATTTTTGCAGAGAGGGATACCATAACAGGATCTATAGGGGTAGTAAGCCTAGTTCCTGATGTGAGTGAACTGGCAGGAAAATTGGGGATCAAAATGGAGTTAGTACAAAAAGGAAAGTTATCTGGAATTTATTCTATAACTGACGGAATGACCAAGGAAGAAAGGGAGAGGATCTATGAATCTAGCTCTAAAATATACTCTGAATTCAAAGAAAGAGTAAGTTCAGGAAGGAATATCCCGATGAATCAGATGGAATCTCTAGCAGGAGGAAGGGTATGGCTAGGAGAGGAAGCTCTGGAAAAAGGTCTTGTGGACGGTATAGGGGGGCTTCAGGATACTATAAAGATTATGGCCGAAGATCTGCAGCTTTCTGAATATGGTGTTGTAGAGATAAGAAGGGAAAATCCTTTTGAAAAACTATTTATGAACTACAAATACTTGGAAAATTTTTATAACAGGTTTAACAGTCTTCTCAACATGGAGATAAATGAAGAAAAAGAGATGTTAGAGAATGAACTTATCATTAAACCGGTGACATATTTACCTTATAGAATATAAAAAACCAGGGAGTACCCCCTGGTTTTTTATTGGTCATGAAACAGGGAGTATTATATTTTTATTATTATGTTGTTTATTTTTAATAAAAATATAAATTTTCTTGATTAATAATGTAAAGTATGTTAAATTTATACATATAGCAAATATACGTGTATTAAGTGTATTTTTGAAAACACTCAGATAATTTAACAAGATTTTAATGATGATAGATATGGATTAAATGAAAGGCTATTAGTGAAAATAAAAATAACAGGGGGAGAATATGAAGTATAACTTTGACAGGGGTTTTAATCATGAGATAAAAGATTCTCTTAAGTGGAATACTGTAAAAAGAATATCAAATAAGAAGGATATTATTCCTATGTGGATAGCAGATATGGACTTTGAAACTGTACCTGAAGTTAAAACAGCTATAATTGAGAGGGCAACCCAGGGAATCTACGGCTACAGTGAGATGAAGAATGAATACTATGAGTCACTGGCAGGGTGGACAAAAAAAAGATACAACTGGGAAATTGAAAAAGAGTGGTTATGTTTTAGTCCGGGAGTGGTAACGGGTATTAGTCTCACAATACGTGCACTGACCCATCCAGGGGACAAGGTAGTCATACAGACTCCAGTTTACAGCCCGTTTTTCGGCGCAGTAACAAGAAGTGGATGTGAGCTTGTGACTAGTTCTCTTAAATTGGTTAATGGAAAATATAAGATGGACTTTGAAGACCTTGAAGAAAAACTTAAGGATAAAAGAACAAAAATAATGGTTCTGTGCAACCCTCATAATCCAGTGGGAAGGGCATGGACAAGAGATGAATTGATAAGACTGGGAGAAATTTGCCTTAAAAATAATGTTACAGTGATATCAGATGAGATTCATTCTGACCTTGTGTATAAGGGACACAAATATACGCCTTTTGCAAGTATATCAAAGGAGTTTGAACAAAATTCTATAATTTGTACTGCACCTAGTAAGACTTTCAACCTGGCTGGTCTTCAGAGTTCTAATATAATAATTCCCAATGAAAATTTCCGAAGGGAGTACAAAATTGCCCTTGAGAATATAGAGGTTTCAAGATTGAATGTATTTGGTATGGTTGCCTGTGAAACGGCATATACACATGGAGAACCTTGGTTAGAGGAGCTTTTAGATTATCTAGAAGCAAATAAGGAATTGGTAAAAAAACGAATAGAAAATAAGATTCCAAAACTTAAACTCATAGAACCTGAAGCTACTTATTTATTGTGGATAGACTGCAGTGGCTTAGGATTGAGTGATGAAAAGCTCAAAAAATTTATGATAGAAAAAGCTGGAATTTTACTCAATGACGGTATCAGCTTTGGAGAAGAGGGGAAAGGATTTCAAAGAATGAATATAGCATGTCCTAAAGAAATTCTCGAAGAAGCCCTAAACAGACTTGAAAAAGCTGTAAACAGCATATAAAACTAGAGGAGTTGGTAGAGGTGGAAAAAGATAAATTTATAGATACAAAAGTTGTACACGGATTCAAGGGATATGACGAACATACAGGCGCCATAAGCTATCCTATTTATCAGACGGCTACCTTTAGACATCCTGGACTAAATGAGAGTACAGGGTATGACTACTCTAGACTCCAAAATCCCACAAGGGAGGAGCTAGAAAATACAGTGGCAGGTATAGAGGGTGCTAAAACAGGATTTGCATTTTCAACAGGACTGGCTGCAATTTCCACAGTGTTGAATATATTTTCTCCTGGAGATCATATAATTGTTTCAGATGATCTTTACGGTGGAACCTACAGACTTTTTGAAGAGGTATATAATAAGTACGGCATAAGTCACAGTTTCGTAGATACCACAGAGATAAAATCTGTATCAGATGCCATAAAAGAAAATACCAAGGCTATATTTATAGAGACTCCTTCTAATCCCATGATGAAGGTCTCAGATGTAGTGGAAATTATAAAGTTAGCCAAGGCCAATAAGGCTCTCACCATTGTAGACAATACATTTTTGAGTCCTTATTTTCAGAATCCTATTTTACTTGGGGCCGATATAGTGGTACACAGCGGAACGAAATTTTTGGGAGGACACAATGATACCTTGGCAGGACTTGTTGTATTAAATGACGAGGAACTGATAGAAAAAATCAGATTTTTACAGAATTCCATAGGAGGAGTTTTATCTCCCTTTGACAGCTGGCTTATTCTGAGGGGGATAAAAACCCTGGCTATCAGGATGGAAAAACAACAGGAGAATGCAATGAAAATAGCCAAATGGCTGAAAGAACAAAAAGAGAGAGTAGATGAAGTATATTATGTGGGGCTCCCAGAGCATAAAGGTCACGAAATATCTTTAAAACAAGCCAGGGGATTTGGTGCTATGATATCTTTTACAGTAAAAAATGTCCAGGCAGTTGAGGAGATTTTGAAAAATGTAAAAATAATAACCTTCGCAGAAAGTTTAGGAGGAGTGGAAAGCCTTATAACCTATCCACAGACCCAGACCCACGCCTCTATACCCCAGGAGATAAGAGACAGAATCGGAGTTACCGACAAACTCCTCAGACTATCAGTAGGGATAGAGAATGCAGAAGATCTCATCAGGGATCTAGATCAGGCCATTGGGAATAAATAAGGCGAACAAAAGAAAATATTAAAGCAGGTCGAAACAATATTATTATCGTTTAAAATAAAAAATATGAAGGAGTGATGAAGCATGATAGCCAAGAGTTTAGTAGAACTAATAGGAAATACTCCCTTACTAGAACTTTCAAATTATAATAAAGCCAACGAATTAATATCCAGGGTAATCGCAAAATTAGAATATTTTAATCCTCTAGGAAGTGTAAAAGACAGAATCGGTTATGCAATGATAAAGGATGCCGAAGATAAGGGGATTATCAATAAAGAAAGCGTAATTGTAGAATCAACAAGTGGAAATACAGGGATAGCCCTTTCGTTTGTGGCAGCGGCTAAGGGGTACAGGCTTATTTTAACTATGCCTGACACTATGAGTGTAGAAAGGCGTAACCTGCTGAAAGCTTTAGGGGCTGAACTTGTTCTGACACCTGGATCTGAAGGAATGAAGGGTTCTATAAACAAGGCTAAGGAGTTAGCCGAGGAGATTCCTAACGCAGTTATCTTACAGCAGTTTGAAAATCCTGCCAATCCTGATATCCACAGAAAAACAACAGCAGAGGAGATATGGAGAGATACTGAGGGGAAAGTAGATATATTCATAGCAGGAGTAGGTACAGGGGGAACGATAACAGGAGTGGGTGAAGCTCTGAAAGAGAAGAATCCTGATATAAAAATAATAGCAGTTGAGCCAGAGGACTCTCCGGTACTTTCGGGAGGGAAGCCAGGGCCTCATAAGATACAGGGTATAGGGGCTGGATTTGTACCAACTGTGCTAAAAGAATCTATAATAGATGAAATATTTAAAGTAAAAAATGAAAATGCCTTTGAAACTTCTAGAAAACTTGCAAAATTAGAAGGTCTTTTAGTTGGGATATCCTCTGGGGCAGCACTTTTTGCAGCCACTGAAATAGGGAAAAGACCTGAAAATGCTGGAAAGAACATAGTTGTTCTTCTTCCAGATACAGGGGAAAGGTATCTTTCTACATCTTTGTTTAAAGATGAATAAATTACTGAATTTATCTGAATATTAGAGTCAAAAGATTTTGTCACGAATGGACACTAATAAAAGATAGGGAAATTAGCACGAATAAGGACAAAAGCTTTTGGTCACAGAGAAAAGAAGAGAGTATCACGGAGGAGAGCGATATTAAAGTCAAAAGATTTTATCACGAATGAACACCAATAAAAGATAGGGAAATTAACACGAATAATAACAAAATCTTTTGGTCACAGAAGACACAGAGACAGGAGAAGAGTTTCATAGAGAAGATTTTTTGAATTTTCAAGTCGCAGGGCTTATACAGGAAAGAGCCGCACTCAGCCGTCATACAGAATAAGTTCCGTAGGGAACCGAGGACTGTAGCTCATAAAGGCGATAAAAGAAATATCTACTTACTAGACATTTGAAAATTCTTGAACTTTTGGTTACTTTTCTTTCAAGAGAAAAGTAACGAATCCTTATAAATTCAATAATTTGTATTAAATTTAAAATATTAAAAAATGGTGTGCCTTTTGAAGCACACCATTTTTAGATTTATACCGGTTCTTGTTTCTCCTCATCTTTCAAAAGAGAAAAGTTTATGTGGCAGTAACCTGAGGGGTTCTTTTCAAGGTACTCCTGGTGGTATTCCTCTGCAGGAAAGAAATCGTGTAGAGGTTCTATTTCAGTCACAATCTCTGAACTCCAGTTGTGAGCTATAGATTTTATAAAGTCACTGATTTCAGAAAGATCATCTTCCGAAGAGTAGTAAACTCCGGTCCTATATTGAGTACCTGTATCATTTCCCTGTCTGTTTAAAACTGTAGGGTCAATGAGTCTGAAAAAATGATCTAATAGTTTAGTAAGAGGCAGGATAGATTCATCGTACTCTACCTTGCATACCTCCGCATGCCCGGTTTTTCCAGAGCAGACCTCCTTGTAGTCTGGATTTTTTTTTGTTCCGTTAGAATAGCCTACAGTTGTATGGACTACCCCTTTCACTCTTTTGAAATAAGCCTCTATACCCCAGAAACACCCACCGGCAAGTGTAATTGTCTTCATAATAAAATAACACCTCCATACTTTTTTATACCTGAAGAGCTATCCTTTCCCTTTTAGTTTGACAAAAATATATTGAGTTATCTTTGACAAAGGAGGCTCTTCCAAGTAAAATGTCTTTGAGAATCCAATGAAGGGAAGTGGTCAAAATAAGGACGGATATAGTTATAGGATTAGTTGCAAATATAAGGGAGAAAAGTGCTCAGTTTATAAATGAGGAGCTGAAAAGATTAGGTGTGGAAGGTCTTAATTCTAGCCACGGAACAATTTTATCTGCTTTATATGACAATGACGGACAGATGACAATGAATGAGATAGCAAAATATATAGCGAGACGAAAATCCAGTGTCACAGATATGGTAAGAAAACTTGAAAAACTGGGATATGTAGAGAAAAATCAGGATGAACTGGATGCAAGGGTTATAAACGTCTCGCTCAGCCCTAAAGGAATAGAATTTAGAAAAACATTTTTGAAAATATCAAAGGCTCTTTTAGAAAAAGCCTATGGTGGTTTTGAAGAGGAGGAAAAAGAGATCTTGGTGAAGTACCTTGCAAAAGTGAGAAAAAATTTTCAAGATATCTAATGTTTTAATCTAAAAAATTTTTTAGCATAGTGGTTAAATGTATGAAAAAATTCTTGTAAAAAATCTTTAGATACGATATAATAAAGTACGGAAGCGTATTTTATTATATTGGAGGTATTTATAGTGGAATTGACAAAAGCAATAAAAGATAGAAGAAGTGTTAGAAAATTTACAGACTACTATGTGACAGACGAAGAGCTACATGAAGCCATGGAAGCGGCAAGACTTGCACCCTCTTGGGCGAACACTCAGTGTTCTGAATTTTTGGCTTTAAGAGACAAGGAAAAGATCAAAGAGCTTGTAGAAAACTGCTATCCCAAAAATCCAGCATCGGCATGCTCCCTAGATGCATCACTTGTAATAGTGGCATGCTACAACAGAAAAAAATCAGGGTTCTATAAAGAGACTTCATTTAATGACGTGGGGACATGGGGAATGTTTGATCTTGGATTGGCTTGTCAGAACATGATGCTAAAACTCCATGACTTAGGTTTAGGGAGTGTAGTAGTAGGAGCCTATGATTCTAAAAAAGCATCTGAGATACTGGGTATAGAGGGAGATATTCAGATAGCCGCTATTATACCTGTAGGAAAACCTGCTGTGGAATCAAAACCTGTTCCTAGAAAAGAACTTTCAGAATTACTACACATAGATAAGATAAAATAAGTCATGGACGCCTCTTTTTAAAAGAGGTGTTTTTTCTACAGACAAGGCCATCTTGCATGTTGCCAAGAGAGTTATCATATGATATAATCTTAAGGCATAAGTATAGTAAGAGGAGGCGTTTAAGTTGGTTAGAAAACTAAAGACTAAAGGAAACAATGGTCAGATGGATATAATGAGACAGGCACAGGAAATGCAGCAGCAGATGCTTGTAGTACAAGAGGGGTTAAAAGAAAAAGAGCTTGAGACTTCTGTAGGTGGAGGAGCAGTTACTGTAAAAGTAAATGGTCAGAAAGAGGTTCTTGAAATAAAGCTTTCAGATGAAATATTGAAAGAGGCAGTAGAGGATAATGACAAAGAGATGCTAGAAGATCTTCTTGTTTCAGCAGTAAAAGAAGCCATGAGACAGGCTGAGGAGCTTGCTGAAAAAGAGATGGGAAAAGTAACTGGCGGAATCAACATTCCAGGCCTTGTCTAGGAAAGTTTAAAAAGAGGGGATTCCCTCTTTTTTTCTATGAGGGCTACTTTTATTGAGGATTTCTTGATATTTGCCTATCGTAAAAAACTTATAGTATGTATATATAAGAGTAATTGAAGAGTCGCGGCAGATGTGCTATACTTTTAAAAAAACTCAGGAGAAAACCCAATATGGACAAAAAAAAGAGAAAATATAGGATATACGGAAATATGCTGTATTTTCTATTGAAATTTATACTGAAAACCTTGAAGTTAGAGGTAAAAAGAAGTGAAAAAATAGACCTCAACAGCAATTATGTCTACGGTTTCTGGCATAATAAACTTATAATTACCTCTGTCTGCCTTGATTATTATGAAAAAAAGGCAGGGCTTGCAAGCCCCTCTAACGACGGAGAACTTATAGCCGTCACTCTTGAAAAATTTGGATTTCAGGTAATAAGGGGATCATCAGACAAAGAGGCAGTGAGGAGTCTTATTAAGCTGGCAAAACTTGTAAAAAACGGGTATAGTGCGGGAACCCCTGTAGACGGTCCTAAGGGGCCGATATACAAGGTAAAACCCGGCATGCTTTTCCTGGCACAGAAATCAGGGAAGAAAATGATTCCAGTGGGGGGAGCTTTTTCAAACTGCTGGACCTTTGAAAAGGCCTGGGACAAATTTCAGTTTCCGAAACCCTTTTCTAAGATGATGTGTATAGAGGGTGATCCCATAGAGATACCAAAAGGTGCCGATCTAGATGAGTATGCTCTTTTCCTAGAAAAAGAACTGAACAGGCTAGACAGAGAGGCCGAAGAATATTTGAAAAAAGACAGATCTAAATAAAAATTAAATAAATAGTGAAAAATCAAAAGCCTAATTTAGGAAAGGGGATAATTTTGTGAGTAAGAATTTTTATGTAACTACACCAATATACTATGTAAATGGGGATCCTCATGTGGGAAGTGCCTATACAACAATTGCCGCTGATGTCATTGCAAGATACAAAAAGACAATGGGATATGATGTGTTTTTCCTAACAGGAACAGATGAACACGGTCAAAAAGTTGAGGAGACTGCAAGGGAAAAAGGATTTACACCACAGGAATGGACCGATAAAATGGCTCCTAGATTTGAGGATATGTGGAACCTTTTAAATGTTTCACATGATGATTTCATAAGAACCACCCAGATGAGGCATAAAAAAGCAGTTACAAAAATTTTGAAAAAAGTATATGAAAAAGGTGACATTTACAAGGGGGAATACGAGGGGAAGTACTGTGTCTCTTGTGAAACCTATGTACCTGAAAATCAGATAGTCGGGGAAAATGGATGTCCAGACTGCGGAAAAGATCTGAGAGTTGTAAAAGAGGAATCTTATTTCTTTAAAATGTCAAAATATCAGGATGCCCTTTTAGAGCATATAGAAAAACATCCTGACTTCATACTACCTCACTCTAGAAAAAATGAGGTTATCTCTTTTGTAAAACAGGGACTTCAGGATTTATCTATTTCTAGGAACACCTTTGAGTGGGGAATACCAATTGAATTTGCCCCAGGGCATATTACCTATGTGTGGTTTGATGCCCTTACAAATTACCTCACAGCAGTTGGGTATGAAAACAACCTCGATATGTTCCAAAAATTCTGGAATGAGGGAGAAGTTGTACATTTATTAGGTAAGGATATCCTGAGGTTCCATGCAATAATATGGCCTTGTATGCTTCTAGCGGCAGAGGAAAAACTCCCAGATAAAATTGTGGCCCACGGATGGTGGACTGTAGAGGGAGAAAAAATGTCAAAATCAAAGGGTAATGTAATAGACCCTCAAGCAGAAACTGAGAGATACGGTAGAGATCCATTTAGGTATTTCCTTATGAGAGAGGTTCATTTTGGAAATGACGGAGATTATTCTACTACATCAATGGTAAATAGAATAAATGCCGACCTTGCCAATGACCTGGGAAATCTTCTAAACAGAACTCTAGGAATGTATAAAAAATACTTTAATTCCACAGTTGTAAAAGGAACTGGACATCAGATATACGACGATCAGATAAAGGGACTATGGAATGAAACTCTAAAATCAGTGGAAAAATCCATGGATAAACTGGAGTTTTCAAAGGCACTGGAAGCCATCTGGAAATTTATATCTAGAATGAATAAATATATAGATGAAACTATGCCTTGGGCTCTTGCCAAAGATGAAGAGAAAAAGGCAAGACTTGCAGTAGTTATGAATAATCTTGTAGAGGCACTCTATAAAGTAGCAGTACTGGTATATCCTTATATGCCTGAGTCTGCACAGAAAATATGGGAGCAGTTAGGTTTTTCTGAGAATATAAAAGATGCAAAGGTGTCTGAGGTGTCTCCTTGGGAAGTGATAAAAGAGGGACATAAACTTGGAGATGCAAAGCCTATTTTCCCGAGAATAGAGGTTCAGAAAGAAGAGCCTAAATTAAAAATTGAGGAAAATCTTAAGATTGAAAAGCCTATCTCCATAGATGATTTCAACAGTGTAGAGATAAAAGTTGTTGAAATATTAGAAGTTTCGAAAATAGAGGGAGCAGATAAACTCTTAAAATTTAAGATTGACACAGGAAGCGGAATCAGGCAAATAGTCTCGGGTATTGCAAAATACTATAAAAATCAAGAGGAACTTGCTGGGAAAAAGGTTTTGGCTGTCTTAAACTTAAATCCTGTGAAATTAAGGGGAGAACTTTCTCAAGGGATGCTTCTAACTACTGAAGAGAAAAAAAGAGTAAAACTTGTAGAGATAGACAGTTGCGTAAAGACAGGGTCAAAGGTAAAATAAGATAAAAGAAACCAATGAGATATAAAAACCTGATATTTTTCAGATTTACTTTAGGAGGTTATTTTTATGGTAAAGGTAACAAAGGCAGTAATTCCTGCAGCAGGTCTAGGAACAAGACTACTTCCGGCTACAAAAGCACAGCCAAAGGAGATGCTTACAATAGTAGACAAACCATCTCTTCAGTATATAGTAGAGGAACTGGTAGAGTCTGGAATAGAGGATATAATAATAGTTACAGGTCGTAACAAAGACTGTATAGAGGATCATTTTGACTATTCCTATGAACTAGAGGATACTCTTTTAAAGCAGGAGAAACATACTCTGCTGGCTAAAGTTGCAGAACTTTCCAGTATGGTAAATATTTTCTACGTAAGGCAGACTCACCCTCTAGGACTCGGGCATGCAGTTCTAAAGGCCAAGCCATTTATAGGGGATGATCCTTTTGTAGTGGCCTTGGGAGACGATATAATGTATAATCCCGAGAAACCTGTAAGCAGACAGATGATAGAAAAGTATGAAGAGTATGGAAGCAGCATTATAGGGGTGCAGGAAGTGGCAAAGAAGGACGTATCCAAATATGGTATTGTGGACCCTGGAAAAAGATTGGACGACAAGACGGTAGAGGTAGAGGATTTTGTTGAGAAACCCTTTGTAGAAGACGCACCCTCAAGGTTTGCATGTCTAGGAAGATACCTTCTCGACGGTAAAATATTTGATCACTTAGAAGATGCCAAGCCTGGAAAAGGCGGAGAGATACAACTGACAGACGCAATTCTTAAGCTTCGGAAATCCGGTGAAAAGGTGGCGGCCTACAACTTTGAAGGAAAGCGTTATGATATAGGGGATAAACTGGGTCTCTTGAAAGCCAACATTGAATATGGATTAAAACACGAGGAGACAAAAGAAGGACTTATGGAATACTTAAAAAATGAATTGAAAATAGTTTAACAAAATAAAGTCTGACCACTAATGAATTTACATTAGGATCAGACTTTTCTGTTTGTTTAATAGAAATTAAAGATCACCGAAATTCATCATTTGGATGTTTTTGTAAGCTATCAGTTCTTTTGCATTTTGAGATGTAAGAATATCTAGCTCTACCATCCTTGGCTCTACATAGTTGCTGAAGTTTTTTAAGTGAAGGTCTACAAAAGCTGGGTGAGTGCAAATCTCGAGGCTTGAAATATTGGCTTGAGAGACAATATCTTTGAACTTTTCAAATGTAGCTTCCTTGTCATAAAACTCCCATTCAAATTTTTCAGTAGTTTTTATATTGTTATCAAATTCATCCATGTCTCTCTGTTCGGGAACAGTCCTCATGGCCAAGTCATACTCCTTGCAGATCTTACTCATTATTTTTAAGACTTTTGGAATACGGTGTACATGGTGGTGGCTGTCTGCATGGGTTATTTTGTGACCTTTTTTAATGAGAAGGTCAAGCTGTGCTCTTAATTCAGCCTCTATAGCCTCTTCTGAGCATAGGGCGATTCTGTCAAAATCCATGTCCATTACGCCTTTTGCACCTAATAATTCAGGTGAGTCTGTGAGGGGAAGATAGCTTGTCAAAACGAAATGTATTCCTAGTCCAAGTCCCTGATTATCCTTATAAAGATCTAAGGCGTGGTCTACATAGGGCATATTCATCATTATGGTTGTAGAAGTAACCAGACCATTTTTATAGGCCTCTATAATTCCGTAGTTTACACCCTTTGAATAACCAAAATCATCTGCGTTTATTATTAATTTCATCTACCTTCTCCTTTCTTTCGCCTGTCGTTAAAATTATTTAATGATTTCAAAAAGTTTGACTGCTAATTTTTTCGGGCCGTCTTTTTCCATACCTGATATACCTAGACGGGTCTTTACCTCTCCCACCTTGACTCCCCTTTCAAAGAGTATGCTGAAATACTTGTTTAAAAGCATGTCACAACGTCCCTTTCTCTGTATGGGACCAAAGGGATTTGCAAAGTAAGAGGTTACAAGCCCCTTTTCACTGGTAGTTCCTTTGGCCAGTCTCTTTGCTTCTTTAAATACTTTGAGGGCTTCTTTTGAATTTTCAAAGAACTTTATCTCATCCTCGTCTTCATAGTTATTTGCATAGAAAATATAGTCCACAGGATACTCTTTTACTATATCGTTATAGGAGGTGATAGGAAGAACCACTCTTGAGTTTTCTCTGTCGGGATTCATGAATATACTTCTGTCCATGGACTGATAGGCATAACCCTGCTCTAAGTCATCCATCCTTATAAAGGCTCCGATCTCTGTACCAGAGGCTACAACCTGATTTTGTGAGTTTAGCTTTAAAACTCCCATATCGTCAAATATTATTTTCATATCTTTTACATAATCTTCACTGAGGGCTCTTAAAGCCTCTATACTCTCTGATTTTCCAGCCCCACTGTCTCCCACGATGACAATGTTACTTTCCTTTCCGGTTTTTGTTACTACATTTACCATGGCTCCATGCACAGGAAGGTTTCCCTGCTCCATCATATGTATGTTGTGAAGGGTCAGGATCATAGTTTTCATGTATCCGAAATAATCAATATCCTCATGATAATTGGCGTATCCTAGAATTATGCTGTTCTCTTTGTCCTTGTAAAAACAAGTTGTTTTTTCGTTGTTAAAATCCTTCATTCCATAGACATATATAATGTCGGGCTTTTTATTTCTGTATTCATTCTCTTTAGCCAGCTCAAAAAGGTTGCATAAGGTGACCCCGTGGCACATGAAATCCTTGTGGAAATATATATAGGCTAGGAGGGTTCCTACCTTTGCAGGATAGCAAAACCAGTGGTGCTCATTTACAGAAGCTTCTGATAAAGGAGATGTAAAGACCTCTTCGGCTATTCCCTCTCTTTTGTTCTTTTTGGGATAGATGATAAAAGGAGGCTCTAGGATTATAGTCTCGATAAAGGGTACCCTTTCAAGAAATGAATACTCGTGAGGACAGGGCCATTTTACCTCATTTACAATAAGCCCAGCATTGGCACCAGCAGGAAGCTGACGGTAAACCCTGTGTTGGTATCCTATGACGGTCTCCTCTATACGCCTGTAAACTCCTAGAATCATGTTGCTGAAGTTGTTATTGGCCTCTATGAACCCTACATTCTGAAGGCCTTCCCCCTGCCTTCTGTTTGATACCACAGAATATCTTTCAAGTTTTCTCCAGAAGGAGTAGATCCCCTCTATAAGTTCTACAAAGTATTCTTTTTTATCAAAGTAAAGGGCGTACTTTGAATCTATTTTTGAGATATCCTCCACCTGTAAAACCAGAAGCAGCTTAAAGACAACAATGAGGTTGTCCACCATATTGTCAAAATCATTGTCCGATCTTTTTATAAAATAGTTGTATACTGCATTGTCCTTGTTTTTTATGATCTCCATGTATGAGGTCAAAACCGTTTTAAATGCTTGGCTGTCAAGGAGTTTTTCTCTTGTATCACAGTACTTGGCAGTGAAGTTTATGATGGCACTCTGTCTGCTGAGCAGAAATTCTTTTCTCATTATGACTCCTCCAATTTTATAAAAATATGAAACTTTGTAACTTTAAACTCACAATTCTAATTGAACATTTATTTAACTAAAACTAAAAATTCAAAGTTCAAAAAAATATAATCCTATCAGTAATTATAATATATTTTTATCAAAAAAGCATATATAAAATAAAAGCACTTGTCAACGTAAGATCTCCTGTAAAAAAACCCCTAAAATACAGGGGAATGAAGTTAGACAAACAAATTTGTTTGTGATATAATGAGGAATCTTTGTTAAAAATTCATTGTTCAATGAGAAACATAAGGAAAATCCAGGTTGAGCTCTTAAAAAATGAGGTCAGCTTTATTTTTCAAAGATAGTCGGGGAGGTATAGATGTCTGTTTTTTATGATACAGTTGCCAGGGAGCTGAAGATAAAGGCTAGCCAGGTAGAAAACACTATAAAACTTTTAGACGAAGGTGCTACGGTTCCCTTTGTGGCAAGGTATAGAAAAGAGCTTACAGGGGATCTCGATGAAACAGTTATCAGAGATATTCTTGAAAGAATGAACTACCTCAGAAACCTTCAAAAAAGAAAGGATGAGGTGCTGAAAAGTATAGAGGAGCAAAACAAGCTGACAGAGGATCTGAAAAACAAGATTCTAAAGGCTGAAAAACTCCAGGAAGTGGAAGATCTCTATCTTCCGTACAAGAAAAAAAAGAAAACTAAGGCCGATATAGCAAAGGATCACGGTCTAGAACCCCTTGCAAAGCTGGCTTTAGGTAGGATAAACTATGATGAACTTTTAATAAAGGCAGAAAAGTTTTTATCAGAAGATGTAAAGACTAACGAAGAGGCTATAGAGGGGGTAAAACTAATCTTGGCCCAGGAAAATTCTGAGAATCCTGTTTTTAGAGAGGAAATCAGAAATAGGATGCAAAAATATGCATCACTTTACTCAAAGGCTACCAAAAAAGCCCCTGAACTGGATCTAAAGCAGGTTTACAGGGATTATTATGAATATAATGAGGCTGTTTCAAAGATACCATCTCACAGAATATTGGCTGTGAATCGTGGGGAGAATGAAAAGATACTCAAGGTTTCAATAAAGTTTGATGAAAAGACAAGATCATTTATAGAAAATATGATTTTGAGAGAATACAAGAATCAGAGTCTGAAGGACTTTTATCTTGAAGTTATAAAAGACTCTTTAGACAGGCTTATTCTACCGTCTATAGAGAGGGAAGTCAGAAATATTCTTACAGAAAAAGCAGAGGGAGAAGCCATAGAATCATTTAAGGAAAACTTAAAAAATCTTCTTATGCAGCCTCCACTTCAGGATAAAAATATTTTAGGGCTAGACCCAGCATATAGAACCGGGTGTAAAACTGTAGTTATAGACAAAGATGGGTTTTTTAAATGTGATGACGTTCTTTATCTTGTTGAAGGAATGCATAACCCAAGACAGCTAGAACAGGCTAAAAATAAAATAATTAAATACATAGACCAGTACGATATAGATATAATTGCCATAGGAAATGGTACTGCATCTAGAGAGACAGAAAGCTTTGTTGCAGGAATGCTAAAAGAGGTAAAAAAAGAGGTTTATTATCTCATAGTAAATGAGGCAGGAGCTTCTGTTTATTCTGCTTCTAAACTTGCTAAGGAAGAGTTTCCAGACTTAGATGTAACTGCAAGAGGGGCTATATCAATAGCCAAGAGAATACAGGACCCTCTGGCAGAGTTGGTAAAAATAGACCCTAAATCTATAGGGGTTGGAATGTACCAGCATGATGTAAACCAAAACAAATTAGACAGTTCTCTAGGGGAAGTAATTGAAAGTGTAGTTAACTCTGTTGGAGTAAATGTAAACAGTGCTTCTTGGGTTCTTTTGTCATATATATCTGGGATAAAGAAGAATGCTGCCAAGAATATAGTGGATTTTAGAAAAGAAAACGGTAACTTCACAAACAGAAAGAAACTTCTGAAAGTAAAGGGGATCGGTGCAAAAGCCTATGAGCAGATGGCTGGTTTCTTGGTGATACAGGACGGGGAAAACATTTTAGACAATACTATTATTCACCCGGAGTCCTACGGAATAGCAGAAGAGATACTAGAAAAAGCAGGATTCACCCTGGAGAAATACAGAAAAAGTATAGGGGATGCAAGGTTGGCATTGAAGGATTTTGATGTTGAAGCTTTTTCAGAGGAAAAGGACTATGGTAAAGAAACTGTAAGAGATATCTACGGAGCTCTTATAGGGGACAGGCGTGACCCGAGGGAGGAACTTGAAAAGCCGGTATTAAAATCAGATATACTGAAGATGGCAGACCTTAAGCCTGGGATGGAACTAGAAGGAACAGTGAGAAATGTTGTGAAATTTGGGGCCTTTATCGATATAGGACTAAAAAATGATGCACTTCTTCACATATCTGAAATATCAAATACATTTATTTCAGACCCATCTAAGGTTCTTTCTGTAGGTCAAATAATAAAGGTAAAAATTAAAGATGTTGATTTTCAGCGGGAAAGGGTAACTCTCACCAAAAAGGAGAAGTAATTTATGAGGCTAAAAAAAGATTCTTTGCTTCTAAAGATAATCTTTTATAATAATATGGCGGTTCTTCTTACTGCTTCAATGATAGCTTTTATACTTACCTTTATTACTTTAAAAGATATTGGAGCTCAGGTTCCCAAATTGGCAGCAGAGAAGATAAAGACCTTAGACAGGTATTATACCTTTTATATGTCTAAGATGCGTGACGATATCTCTATGATATCCCAGAACCCAAATACTTTCTTTAATTCGGATATATCCCAGAATGACACGTTAAATTATCAGCTTTTCTCTGATAAACTGAAGTCGCAGCTGGAAAAGCAAAATTATAAGATTTACAGCGACACAATATTTTCCATAATAGGGAAAAATAATGAAATTCTGGGTGAGTCTGGGGATGAAGAGGTTTTAAGAAAATTTTCCATTTCTAAAAGCAGAAATTACCTTAATTTTATAAATAAAAGGTCTAAATATCAGATGAAGACCTCTTTTTGGGAAAAAATACCTGATGATATAATAGTTAGAATCTCGGTACCTTATTATGGAGACCCTGAGATTAAAGCCTATGTCCTTACTTTTGTGATTGATGATAAATTTTTAGAAGTCTGTCATGATTTTATGGGTCTAGAAGCAGAAGATAAGATGTTCCTTCTGAGCGGAGGGAACTATAGTAAAGGAACCCTTGGTATTTCCACTGGAGAAAAATTTCTCAGCGATAAAGTCCGTTCGGAACTTCAGCTGAGAGACCACAAATACTTCTTTATAGAGAAGACACTAAATAAAGAACCTTATTACATGGCCCTTTATCCCATAAGGAATACCAATGGGATATTTTTAGGGAGCATAGGTATAGCACTTTCCCAAGGAGAAGTTATCCGTATAAAGACTCTCGTATTTCTTTTTATAGCTAGTGTGGCCATAACTCTGATACTCTTTAACTCTATATTTTTTGGTAAGATTTTTTATAAAACTCTCACTCCACTGGCAGAAGTGGCAGAGGCTTCCGACAGGATATCACAGGGAGATTATGATGTAGATCTCAAAATAAAGAGCACAGGTGAAATAGGAACCCTTATAATGTCCTTTAAAAAAATGATTAAGACCATAAGATGTACACAAAATGAACTTAAGTCACAAAACTTAAAACTTCAGGAAAATATATTCAGAATAAATGTAATAGAAAAACTTCTGCTGGGAATACATGTAGAAGATGATATATTCGATGTGATAAGGTCAATAGCAAATGCTCTCACTTCTGAAATGGGACTTGGATACAGCAGGGCCATATTCCTCCGGTATAGCAGAGAGATAGAGTCTCTCGTCGGAGAGTATGCCATCATAAACAGCAATGTAATCGAAACAAAAGATGATGGAGTGGCTGGTGCAGTAGGAGGTTTTAGGTTCCAGAGTGAGTCACTGAATGAATTGGTATCATACATAAAGATTCCTGTGAGAAAAACTAGTCTAATGGCAGATTCGGTTAATGATAAGAAAATAATATATCACAATGACAGAGGCTACAAGTACAACCTAGGAAATGAGTTTCTCATGAGTCTGGGACTAAACAACTTCATAATCATTCCCATATACAGTAATGAGAGAGATTATGGCTGTATATTAGTGGATAATTTTATGAAAGACAGGGTTGTCACCACTGAAGAAGTGGAACTTCTAAACCTTCTTATACTGAATCTAGGGATACACTTTAAAAATAGAATACTAGAGGAAGAAAAAATAGATAATGAAAGAGCTATAACAATAGGGAAACTTTCTGAGAAGTTTTTAGACGGAAGAAAACCTCTTTTAGAAAAGATAGATGCCATAGTAGAAAAGGCAAAGCTAGGAAACGAGAACTTTAGAGAAGAATTTTTAGAATTAGAAAGAGAACTCTTAAATGTAAAACGTGAAAATAGTATATTAACTGATTACTCTGATATGAAAGAATATAGATTTGAAGTTTTTGATCTAGAAGCTCTTTTTGAAGAGATATACAACGAACACAAGGATAATATGATTTCAAATAATATTACAGTTTCTCTTTTCGTAAAATCCCGAGAGAGAGTCTACGGTGACAGAGCAGAGCTGAAAAAAGCATTTACTGAAATAATGGACAATGCCTTTGATGCAGTTATAAAAAGTGACAAAACAAATAAAAAAATCAATATTGTTCTTTCGAGAGCTAAAAATACAGAAAAAGTAAGAATCAGAATTTTTGATAATGGTATAGGAATGAGTGAAAGTCAGTTGCAGAATATATATGAACCTTTTGTAAGCTATAAAAAGAATGCTTCAGGCTTAGGACTTTCTATCGCCTATAGAATAATAAAACACCATAGGGGAATCATAAAATTTGAATCCCAGGAAAATGTCAGTACGCAAGCAAAAATAACTTTAAATGCATATAAGGAGGAGAAATAGATAATGTCTGATGAAAGAGACTATGGGAAGACCTTAAACCTTCCAAAGACAAGCTTTCAAATGAGAGCAAATCTACCTAACAAAGAACCACAAATATTAAAACAGTGGGATAAGGACAAAATTTATAAAAAGAGTTTAGAGGGGAAAGAAAAACAATTTATTCTTCATGATGGACCTCCATATGCCAATGGAAATATCCATATAGGCCACGCTCTTAATAAAATTTTAAAAGATATAATACTAAAATACAAGAGGCTTCAGGGGTATGAAGCACCTTATATTCCAGGATGGGATACACATGGACTTCCTATAGAATTAAAGGTTACAGAGGAGCTTGGCGAGGCAGCAAAGGATATGTCTCCTCTTAAAATAAGAGAAAAATGTACCAAATATGCTAAAAAATGGGTACAAAAACAAAAATCTGACTTTATCAGATTAGGGGTAATGGGAGAGTGGGATAACCCTTATCTTACTCTAAACCCTGAATATGAGGCAAAGCAACTAGAAGTATTTAAAGAGCTATATGAAAATGGATATATATTCAAGGGTCTCAAGCCTATTTACTGGTCTCCAGCAACAGAGACAGCTCTTGCAGAAGCAGAGATAGAGTACAAAAACCACGTATCACCATCTATTTATGTAAAGATGGAAGCTAATTCTGATCTTCTTGAAAAACTAGGGTTAGATGAGGCCTCTCTTGTTATCTGGACGACAACTCCTTGGACTATTCCGGCAAATGTGGCCATATGTTTAAATGCTGAGTTTGAATACGGAGTATACAAAACTGAAAAAGGAAATCTTATCTTGGCGAAAGGTCTATCAGAAAAGGCTTTTTCAGATATGGGAATAGAAAATGTTGAGCTGTTAAAAGAGTTTACAGGGGATAAATTAGAAAGAACAACTTATAGGCACCCTTTCCTAGACAGAACAGGAGTTGTGATCTTAGGAGAACATGTAACTATGGAAGCCGGTACAGGATGTGTACATACAGCACCTGGTCACGGTCAGGATGACTATGTAGTAGGGACAAGATACGGACTGCCTGTTATATCACCTATAAACAACAAGGGACATCTTACAGAGGAAGCTGGTAAGTTCGCTGGGATGTTTTATAAAAAGGCAAACAAAGAGATCGCTGCTCATATGGAGGAGACAGGACACCTTCTTATGTTAAAAGAGATAGAGCACTCTTATCCTCATGACTGGAGATCAAAAACTCCTGTAATATTCAGGGCCACAGAACAGTGGTTTGTAAGAACCGAGGGTTCTGACTTGAGAGAAAAGGCTCTAAGGGCAATAGAAGATGTAGACTTCATCCCTGCATGGGGTAGAAACAGAATAAGCACCATGCTTGAATCAAGGCCTGACTGGTGTATATCGAGACAAAGAATCTGGGGAGTCCCTATTCCAATATTCTATAATGAGGCCACTGGAGAGGAGATCTTCTACGGTGAAATCATTGACAGAGTTATAGGTATAGTAAAAAAAGAGGGGACAGTAGCATGGGTTAAATATTCTCCAGAAGAACTTATAGGTGAAGAGCTTCTTGAAAAATACAACCTAGCAGGTTTAGAGCTGAGAAAAGAAACAAATATAATGGACGTATGGTTTGACTCTGGAGTCTCTCACAGAGCAGTCTTAGAGACAAGAGAAAACCTGAAAAGACCTGCAGACCTATATTTAGAAGGTTCGGATCAGCACAGAGGATGGTTCCAGACTTCCCTTTTAACTTCTATAGGGTCGACAGGAGATGCACCTTATAAGCAGGTGCTTACACACGGATTCGTAAATGACGGAGAAGGAAAGAAAATGTCTAAATCTACAGGAAATGTAATGTCTCCTGATGATGTAATCAAAACTTATGGTGCAGACATACTTAGACTTTGGTGTGCCTCTGTAGATTATAGAGAAGATGTAAAAATATCAGAAAATATTCTGAAGCAGATGGCAGAGGCTTATAGAAGAGTCAGAAATACTGCCAGATACATATTAGGAAATACAAATGACTTTGATCCTATTAAAGACAGAGTTTCTTATGATGAGCTTCCTGAGATAGACAGATGGGCTATGCACAAGCTTGAAACCCTTAAAAGAAAAGTAACGGAAAATTACAATAAATATGAATTTTACAATCTGTTCCACGATATCCATTATTTTGCAGGAATAGATATGTCAGCTTTCTATCTCGATATAATCAAAGATAGACTTTATGCTGAAAAAGGTGATTCACTTGATAGAAGGGCAGCTCAGACTGTTATGTATGAGGTACTTGTATCTTTGAATAAAATGATAGCCCCTATACTTTCCTTTACAGCTGAAGAGATCTGGAGTAAAATCCCTGAAACTTCAAAAGATGCAGAATCTATACTCCTTTCTAGCTGGTATGAAAATAATGATCAGTATATAGATGAAGAGCTTGCAGCAAAGTGGGATCAGATCATAAAAATCAGAAAAGAAGCCAACAAGTCTCTTGAAAGAGCAAGACAGGGGGAAAACAGAATAATAGGAAACTCCCTTGATGCCAAGGTTCTCATGAAGTTAAATGATGAAGGTATGGCAAAGCTTCTAGAAGAACATAGAAAGCTGATAGAGGAAGTTCTGATTGTATCATCTCTTGAAATAGTTTTAGAAATTGATGAAACATTTACTGAAGGAGAAGAGGTAGAGGGTATGTTTGTAAAGGTACTTCATGCTGAAGGAGAAAAGTGTGAAAGATGCTGGAAGTATTCTACCGAAATAGGCACTGTAGAAGAGCACCCTACAATCTGTCCTAGATGTTCAGGAGTTCTGAGTAAATAAAAAAATATGACGGGAATTCCCCGTCATAATTTTGAAAAAAAAATTTTTTCTGAGAAGGTGAATTTATGTTGTATCTTCTGCTAATCCTTCTGCTGATAGCCCTAGACCAAATTTCAAAATTTGTGATAGTTGGCAGGATGGCAGAGGGAGAAAGTATAGCTCTGCTGTATGATTTTTTACATATAACCTATGTAAAAAATAGAGGAGTTGCCTTCGGGATGCTCCAGGGGAAAATCAACGTTATCTCCTTTGTGACAGTGGCAGCAATAATTGGAATAATAATATATCTTGCAAAGAATTTAAAAAAAGGAAACACACTAGAAAATTTTGCATATTCCTTCATACTTTCCGGTGCTATCGGAAATATGCTCGACAGAATTTTCAGAGGATTCGTTGTGGACATGGTTGATTTTAGAGGAATCTGGAGTTTTGTCTTTAATCTGGCTGATGTCTGGATAAATATAGGGGTGGTCCTTATTGTTTTGGAATCAGTTTTGGCAACGAAAAAAAAGGAGAAAAGTATAGAGGAGGAAAGTAAATGACCTTTCAAGAAATGATATTTGCACTCCAACAGTACTGGAGTTCTAAAGGATGCATCTTGGGAAATCCTTACGACATCGAAACAGGGGCAGGGACATTCAATCCCAATACATTTCTTATGTCTCTGGGACCAGAGCCTTGGAATGTAGCATATGTAGAGCCGTCCAGAAGACCTAAAGATGGAAGATACGGAGAAAACCCAAATAGAGTTTACCAGCATCATCAATTTCAGGTAATAATGAAGCCATCACCTAAAGATATACAGGAGCTCTATCTAGAGAGTCTTAGAGTTCTTGGAATCGACCCTCAAAAGCATGATATCAGATTTGTAGAAGATGACTGGGAGTCTCCTACTCTAGGAGCCTGGGGACTAGGATGGGAAGTCTGGCTTGACGGAATGGAAATAACACAATTTACTTATTTCCAACAGGTAGGGGGACTTGAATTAGAAGTCGTACCAGCTGAGCTTACCTATGGTCTAGAGAGAATTGCACTCTACCTTCAAGGAAAAGAAAGTGTTTATGACCTCGAATGGACAAAGGGTGTAAAATATGGAGATATGAGATTCCAATATGAGTATGAAAATTCAAAGTATTCCTTTGAAAAAGCGGATCTGGGTCTTCATTTTCAGTGGTTTGACGACTACGAGAAGGAGGCCCTTAATGCCCTTGAAGATGAGCTTGTTTTCCCTGCCTATGACTACGTGCTAAAGTGTTCTCATGTATTTAACGTATTGGATTCGAGGGGAGCTATCTCCACAACAGAGAGAATGTCTTACATCTTAAGAGTGAGAAACCTGGCTAAAAGATGTGCAGAGGTATTTGTACAAAACAGAAAAGATCTTGGTTATCCATTATTGAAAAAAGAGTCAAACTAATATAATCTCGCTGTAAGAAAGGAGAGAATGACGTGAAGATCCTATTGGAAATAGGTATGGAAGAGATACCTGCTAGGTTTTTGAAGCCTGCGCTAAATGATATAGAAAAATATATTAAAAAGGAATTTGAGAGTCAAAGAGTAAACTTTGAAACCCTTAAAACTTTTGGAACTCCTAGAAGGCTAGTTCTTTTGGTTGACGGAGTTTCAGAAAGACAAGAAGACCTTGATATTGTAAATACGGGTCCTGCAAAGGAAGTCGCCTATGATGTGAATGGTGAACTCACAAGAGCTGGTGTTGGATTTGCAAAATCCCAGGGGATAGATCCAACTGACCTAGAGATTTTAGAAACCCCTAAGGGTGAATATATTGCTGTAAGAAAATTTGTAGAGGGAAAAGATACAAAAGAGCTTCTTCCTGAATTTTTGAAAAACCTAATTACAGGACTTACATTCCAAAAGTCTATGAAATGGTCTGATTTAAATATGAGGTTTGCAAGACCTGTACAGTGGTTTTTGGCAATGGCAGATGATGAATTGATAGAATTTGAAATAGAAGGAATAAAAAGTGCCCTAAAGTCAAAGGGACATAGATTTTTTGGTGAGGATTTTGAAGTCTCTTCAATTGAAGAGTATTTTACAAAACTTAAAGAAAACAATGTAATAGTAGATATAGAAGAAAGAAAACAGATGATTCTCGATATGATACAGGAAAAATGTACCAAGACAGGGGAACAGGTACTTATCGAACCTGATCTACTAGATGAGGTGACAAACCTCATAGAGTATCCTTACCCTATAGTTGGAACTTTTAACTCAGAATTTTTAGAGGTTCCTCAGGAAGTTCTAATTATATCCATGCAGGTTCATCAGAGATATTTCCCTATTTTAGATGATAAGGGTAAACTTTTACCTAAATTTGTAGTTATCAGAAATGGTATAACTTCTTCTGAGCATGTGAGAAAAGGTAATGAGAAAGTTTTATCTGCAAGACTTTCTGATGCCAGATTCTTTTATCAGGAAGATCAGAAAAAATCTCTTGAGGAGTTTGTAGAGAAACTGTCTACTGTGGTATTCCAAAAAGATCTAGGAACAATAGCTCAAAAGATCTCAAGAAGTAAAAAACTGGCTGAATATATGACTGGAAAGCTAGCCTTGAATGATTCAAAAGAAGATATCATGAGGACTATTCACCTTGCAAAGGCTGACCTTGTCTCTAACATGATAGGAGAAAAAGAGTTTACAAAACTCCAAGGGTTTATGGGAGCAGATTATGCCCTCAAGGCAGGAGAGAAGGAGACGGTTTCTAAGGGTATAGAGGAGCATTACTATCCAAGATACCAGGGGGACAAGCTTCCTCAGGGTATAGAGGGAGTGATAGCAGGTATTTGTGACAGAATGGATACCCTGGTAGGATGTTTTGGCATAGGTATGACCCCTAGCGGTTCTAAAGATCCGTTTGCCTTAAGAAGGGCCTCACTCGCCATTGTAAATATTATTTTGAATTCAAAACTTGTGATATCCTTAGAAGAGCTCATTTCTAAAATGCTCGATATTTTAGAAGAGGACAATGTTCTCAAGAAACCTAAAAAAGATGTATTAAATGAGCTGATGGAATTTTTCAGGCAGAGAGCTATAAATGTCTTTGTTGATAAGGGGCACAGGAAAGATGTAATCAGTGCCGTCCTTAGCATAGATTGCGATGTTCTTCTAGAGGCCTCTGAAAAAATAGAAACACTGGAAAAAGTTTCTAAGGAAGAGGGATTTAATGACCTGGTACTTCTTTTAAAAAGAGTAGGAAATATCTCTAAGGATCACCTTGAAAAAACAATTTCAACTGATCTACTTGTGGAAGATGCTGAAAAAGAACTGCATAAATTTTATGTGGATCTTGACTCAAAAACAGAATTAAATCTTCAAACTAAATCTTATGAGGAATTCTTTAGAAATATCCTGGCTGGTAAAGATGTAATAAACAGATTTTTTGACAGGGTAATGGTAATGGACAAAGATCAATCATTAAAAAATAATAGACTTTCTCTTTTGAAATCTTTAAATGAGATATTCAACAGAGTGGCTAAATTAAATTTGATCGAAGAAAAATAATAAAGGTGTCTTAGGACGCCTTTTTTTATTTTTTCGGTGAAAAAAATCAAATTATTTTTAAAAAAATTTTTTTTTATCTGTATCAAATAATTGGTATTGATCTTTAGATATTATCAATTAAAAGGTAATGGAATTTTTATTAAATTTATAAAAATTAGACTGATTTTTTGAAGTGAAACAGCGTTTAACGCCTGTTAATCTTGGAGTCTAACAATTTATAAACCTAAATTTTTAATGAATTTTTTCGAAAAATCCAGAAAAATTGCTATAATGCGAGGAGTTATTTATTAAAATTTTTTAACTTGACGTTAATGGTCTATAACTGCTATTATACATACAAGTTCTTCTAGGAAGGACAAAGTTATAAAAAACAGTAAAAAGTTTCGGAAATAAAAATAAAAGTTGTGATGTAAGACTGTCACAAAAGTATAGAGGAGAGAAATACTATGTTTAGACTAACTATAACCACCACCATAATTATTATGTAGGGTTTGTAATCAGAATTTCCGCTGATTCAGACCCATTTTGGAATAATAAAAATGTGGGATTTTTCTAAGTGGGATAGAGTCTATAAGTTGTCAAAAGCCCGTTTAGAACCTAGGTTCTAAACGGGCTTTTTTATAAATTAAATATTAATAACCTCATCAGACAGTGAGAAATTTCAGCCCCATAAACTTCATGTTAATAAAGGGCTAAAGCTGCAGTGATTAAAGATAAATTTTATCAGAGTGAACAAAATAGTGTTAAAGAAATAAAAAAAACTTTTGACATTTCTTTGAAAATCTATTATTATAATGTTCAATACGGTAAATAATTGTCGAGTCATTGACAGCTTAATATAATCGGATGAAGGTATAGGGAGAGAGCTGCTAAAGCAGCCACCGAAGAAGTAAATCTTTCAGGTAAATGGACCTATGCTGGACGAACCTCAGGAGAGAACTGTTTGATCAGTCACCGAAGGAGTAACACTCTCAGGTAGAAGGACAGAGGAAAACCCACGCATTATTTTGGCGTATGGATTGTTTTCTTGAGGTTACATTTTTGTAACCTCTTTTTATATATTTAAATTTTTTTAGGGGGGATTATCAATGAGTTATGTTGTAGCGGTAGTTGGGGCAACTGGTATGGTAGGAAGAAAAATGTTACAGGTACTTGAAGAAAAAGAGTTTCCTGTTAAAGAGATAAAGCTTTTAGCTTCAGCCAGGTCAGCTGGTAAAAAGATGACTTTCAGAGGTAAAGAAGTAGCTGTAGAGGAGCTCAAACCCGAAAGTTTCGTAGGTGTGGATGTTGCATTATTTTCCGCCGGTGGAGAAACAAGTAAAAAGTTTGCTCCTGAAGCGGCAGAAAGGGGAGCTATCGTAGTAGATAACTCAAGTGCATGGAGAATGACAGAAGGGGTTCCGCTAGTGGTACCTGAAGTAAATCCAGAGGCTATAAAAGAGAGTAAGATAATAGCAAATCCAAACTGCTCAACAACACAGTGTGTACTTCCTCTAAAAGTGGTCCAAGATCTATTTGGACTAAAAAGAGTGGTCTACAGCACTTATCAGGCTGTCTCAGGGTCTGGAAGAGATGGTATAGAGGAGTTAAAAGAGGGGAAAAGATTTTACCCTTATCAGATAAAAAATAACTGTCTTCCACATATAGATGTATTTTTAGATAATGGCTACACAAAAGAAGAAGAGAAGATGATTAATGAAACTAGAAAGATTCTTGAAGTTCCAGAGTTGCCGATAACTGCAACTTGTGTAAGAGTACCTGTACTCAACTGTCACGGAGTTTCAATAAACGTAGAAACAGAATCAGAAGTTGATATTCAGAAATTAAGAGAAGCAATACAAGATTTTCCAGGAGTTGTGCTATATGACGACCCTAAGAATAATGTATACCCATTGGCTTCAGAATCAGACGGAAAAAATGAAGTATTTGTAGGAAGACTTAGAAAAGATCCAAGTATAAAAAATGGTCTTAATATGTGGGTCGTATCAGACAACCTTAGAAAAGGTGCAGCAACAAACACCGTACAAATAGCAGAGGTACTTGCAAAAGGGGGAAAAATATGAAATTAGGTGTAATAGGACTAGGTACTGTAGGTGAAGGAGTCTTAAAAATTCTTACAGTTGAAAAAGATAGATTAGAGGCTATGTTTGGAGAAAAAATCGAAGTAGTAAAAGTATGCGACATTGAGGAGAAAAATTTTCCATTTGGTAAATTTAATTTTACGAATAACTATAAAGAGATAATAGAAGACGAAGAGATTCATACAGTTGTAGAATTAATTGGTGGTGTGGGAATAGCTTTTGAGATAGCAAAGGAGATACTGGGGTCAGGAAGAAACTTAGTATGTGCAAATAAGCACCTTATAGCTACTCACGGAAAAGAGTTATTTGCCCTTGCGGAAAAAAATGATGTTAAGTTTTTCTTTGAGGCAGCAGTTGCAGGAGGAATTCCAGTTGTAACGCCGCTTAAAGAGGGGCTTTTTCCAAATAGGTTTGAAAGAATAAGAGGAATATTAAACGGTACTTGCAACTACATGCTCTCTAAAATGGAAGAGGGGATGAGTTATGAGGAAGCACTTGAAGATGCCCAGGAAAAAGGTTATGCAGAAGCGGATCCTACATTTGACGTAGCAGGTATAGATACAGGACATAAAATCAGTGTTCTAGCATATCTGGCATGGGGAGAACTAAAGGAGTTTTCATCAATCCCTATAACAGGAATTGATAAACTCACTAAGGAAGATATAGAAAAAGCCAAGGCAGAAGGAAAAAGGTACAAACTTTTAGGAGAAGCATTTAAAGAAGATGGGAAGCTGACAGTAAAAGTGTCACCACAGCTAATTGAAAGCACTGAACTTCTCTACGATGTAGGGGGAGTTTACAACGCCGTGGAGATAGACGGCTCTTATACAGGTAAAACAATATTCTTCGGAGAGGGAGCAGGAATGGACGCAACTGCTTCAGCTGTAGTATCTGACATATATAAAGTTTTAGCCAGTCGTTCTTGGAATTAATACGAGGGGGTAAGGAGAATGGCGTTAATAGTACAGAAATTTGGTGGAACAAGCGTAAAAGACACTGAGAGGCTGCAGGAAGTAGCTAAGTGGGTAGTTAAAAATAAAGAAGAGGGCAACAAAATGGTGGTAGTTGTATCTGCACCTGGAGGCATGACTGATTCTCTTATAAAAAGAGCGCAAGAGGTTAACAGCAGTCCTAAAGGAAGAGAGCTAGATATGTTACTCTCTGTGGGAGAACAAATATCAGCTGCACTTCTTTCAATGGCAATAGAACAGCTTGGACACAAAGCCATCTCTTTTACAGGACCACAAGTAGGAATAAAAACGACTAATGATTTTAATAATGCAAAGATACTAGATATATCATCTGAAAAAATAATGGAAAAACTAAACAGTGACCATGTGGTTATAATAACAGGATTTCAAGGTGTAGATGAAAAGGGGAATATAACTACCCTTGGAAGAGGGGGATCGGATACAACTGCTGTAGCTGTGGGGGCAGCTATATCTGCAGACCAGGTAGAAATATATACTGATGTAGATGGTATATACACAGCTGATCCGAGAGTGGTAAAAAATGCTGGAAAGATACCTCAGGTATCTTTCACAGAGATGATAGAGATGGCAGGGAAAGGAGCTAAAGTCCTCCACTGCAGAAGTGTGGAACTAGCTGCTAAATATGGGATCGATATTCATTTGAGATCGGCGTTTACATGGGAAGAAGGAACTTGGGTAAAGGGGGATGAAGAAATGGAAAAAGCAACGGTAAGAGGGATAACACATGTCAAAGGACTTGCTAAATTGACTATAACTCAGCTTGAAAGTAATAATTATCTAAGCGATGTAATGGATATATTAGAAGATAGGGAAGTTGACATAAGACTAGTAAATCAAGGACTTAATCCTTCTGGACATTTTGAAATCTCCTTCCTTTTAGAAGAAAAAGAGGCAGTAAGAGTTTCTAAACTTATCGAAGAAAAGCTGGGAAACAAGGAGAATATAAATGTAAAACTGAACTTAGGAATGGTCTCTGCCATAGGTATAGGGGTTCGTTCCAACAAGCTTCAGGGAAGTATAATGAGAATACTTAATAACAACGGAATAAAACCAAAAATGATGTCTTCTTCTGAAACAAGTCTTTCTTATGTTGTAGCAGAAGAAAATGTAGATAAATTAAAAAGGCTGATGCATGACAAACTTATAGAAAAAAGCCTTTCTGCCTAAGATGGAGGTCGGTAAACAGTGGCTGTTTATACTAAATTGAGCGATGACTATATAAAGAATATATTGAAAAATTACTCCTTTAAAGAGATAGACAGGATAGAGGAGATATCTGAGGGAATATTAAATACTAACTATTTTATAGAGGGTGACAAAGGCAAATTTATTTTTAGAATATTAGAGGGTGAGAGAAATTATACAGAAGAGGCAAAAGAACTTGAATTCCTAGAATATCTTAATTCAAATGGATTTCCATGTCCCACAGCTATAAAAAATGTTTTAGGAGAAAATTATACATTTATAGATGGGAAAATGGCTTCTGTATTTACCTTTATAGAGGGAGAAAAAGTAAAGTCTATAAATGAAAATAATATGAAAGAGATAGGCCAAAAGCTAGGAAAAATGCACAATCTCCTAAAAGACAGGGATATAACAAGAAATAGGAAAATAGATATGCAGTATTTTTATAATATAATATCAAAAGCTGATCTCAGAGAGATACTTAAAGATGATTACGATTTTATTATGAAATACTATGAAAGGGCATCTAAAGTAGATTACTCAAATCTCCCCTTTGGTATAATTCACAATGATATTTTTCCTGACAATGTTTTTATGCAAGGTGAGGAAATCTCGGGGATAATAGATTTCAACGATTGTCTTAGGGGACCACTCATTCTGGATTTGGCAATAGTTATAAGTTTTTGGATAAGAAACAGAGGCTTTTCAGATGAAGTTGAAAATCAATTGACTAAAGTATTTTTAAACGCCTATGAGACTGAGAGAAAAATAACCAAAGAAGAGATGGAGCTTATGGATGAAGCTCTCATAAGAATAGCTCTTACTTTTATATTTTTGAGAGTTAATAAATTTCATGTAGAAGACAACAGCAGTGTAAATATGGAGTTTAAAAATTACAGAGATCTCCTTCCATTGCTGAGATATTTCTAAGGAGGAAAAAATGAGATACGTTAGTACTAGGGGAAACCTTGAAAAAAGTTATTCGGCAGCAGAAGCCATAAGAGAGGGGATGGTTCCAGGGGGAGGACTTTTTGTACCTGAGAATTTTCCTAAATTTACTCTCGACGAGATAAATAGCTTGAAAGAACTTAACTACCAAGAAGTTTCTATGGAAGTACTGAAAAAATATCTTTCTGACTATACGGAGGAAGAGATAAGAGAGTGTGTAGAGGGTGCTTACAGTGACAGCAATTTTTCACACAAGGAAAGAACTCCTGTGGTAAAAGTAGAGGACGGAGTATATGTAATGGAGCTATGGCACGGTCCAACAGCTGCATTTAAAGATATGGCACTTCAGCTTATGCCAAGACTCTTTGTGAAGGCAAGAGAGAAAACAAATGCTGTAGACGATACCCTTATACTGGTTGCTACTTCCGGTGATACTGGAAAGGCAGCTCTTGAAGGCTTTAAAAATCTAAAGGGAATAAAAGTAGTTGTTTTTTATCCAGAAGAGGGTGTAAGTCAGGTTCAAAAACTTCAAATGATAACAACAGAGGGAGATAACCTCACTGTTTCTGCATTAAAGGGAAACTTTGATGACTGCCAAACAGGCGTAAAGGACATTTTTGCAGATGAAGAATTTAATAGTTCTCTGAAAGGTTTAGAGCTGTCTTCGGCAAACTCTATAAACCTAGGTAGACTTCTTCCTCAGATAATATACTATTTTAAGGCCTATGCTCAGATGCTAAGAGACAACGAAATTACCCTAGGGGAAAAAGTGGACTTCTGTGTTCCGACAGGAAACTTTGGAAATATATTAGCAGGGTATTATGCAATAGAAATGGGTCTTCCAGTTGGGAAGCTTATCTGTGCTTCTAATAAAAACAACGTCTTGACGGACTTTCTCCAGAGTGGAACCTATGATAAAAAAAGAGATTTTCATAAGACAATGAGTCCATCTATGGATATTTTAGTTTCTTCAAATCTCGAGAGATTTCTTTATCATACGTTAGGAGATGCTGACAAAGTTTCAAAAATCTATGAAAAATTTAATAGGGACGGGGTTTTCAGTGTAGATAAGCAGGAGTTGGAAAGTATCCAGAATATTATGGAATCTGGATATACTGACGAAGATATGTGTATAGATACAATAAAAAATGTTTTTGAAAATGATAACTACATAATGGACACTCATACGGCGGTAGCTATGAATGTAGCACTTAGAAAAAAAACTGAAAGAAAAGTAGTAGTATTGTCTACGGCTAGTATATATAAATTTCCTTCAAGTGTCCTAAAATCATTCGGGAAAGAGGGAGAAACTGAGTTTCAAGAGATAGAGATGTTAAATGAGATAACAGGTCTAGAGCTTCACAGTGCGGTTAAGGGGATAGATCAACTTCCTGTGCTCCATAAAAACTGCATAGAAAAAAATGGAATGAGAGAATTTTTAGAAAAACTGATAAAAAAATAAGATTTATTAGGGTTTCAATATTTAAAAGAGGTATCTAGATTATTAGATGCCTCTTTATTGTTTTAAAGGAAATAAATTTGACATATTAGGGAAAACTGATATAATTTTCATATGAAAATTTTAGGAGGGGAAAATTATGAAGACATTTAAAACTTCAGGGGTCTGTGCAAGAGAGATCTCGTTTAAAGTAGAGGGAGATGTTATTGAAAGTGTAATTTTTAAAGGGGGATGCAGTGGCAATACTCAGGGTCTCAGTGCTTTACTGGCAGGAATGAAAGTAGATGATGTGGTGGAAAGACTATCTGGTATGAGCTGCGGATCAAAAGAAACATCGTGTCCTGATCAGTTGGCAAAAGCCTTGAAAGAACTGTTATGATAAAATATTGACAGGAAAGTGATTATTTTTTTATCTTTTCAAACAAAAAAAACATTTTCTTGATAAGAAAATAATGTTATAATACATATGTAATAGAATATTTTAAAGAAATGATAAGATGAAACAGTTTTGATGATAATTTTATAATATACCATCGTAGAAAAACATCTTGGTAACAAGATGTTTTTTTTGCAGATAGCTTGTGAAGTTCGTGAAATAAGTTGTAATATTATTTAATATCAATTATAATTAATTGATATTAAAAACTAAAAGTTATTTTTGTCTGGGAGGCAACTTTTCATGTTATCAAAAAAAGTTAGAATAAATGTAGTGACAGGTATTTTTTTGTCTCTGATTTTACTTTTTATTTATAAAGAAATGTACACTTTACTATTTGGAACTTCACTTTTTTATTTCTTTATACTTTATATAATAAGTAGAGATAGTGAAAAATGCAAGTATTCTAATTTCACAAACAGAAGTAAAAACCTTTCTAGGACTTGTCTTTTTTTTATGCTGATTTTGATAATACGTCTGTTTCAAGTACAGGTAATAGATCATAAAGAGTATAAAAAGATGCTCGACAGTCAAGTCGAGGCAACTTATTCAATTGTGGGAAATAGGGGTAAAATTTTGGATTTTAGAGGCAAACCTCTAGCTTACAATTCTAACTTATATACTATAGCTATAGATCCCACAAGAGTTTATAATTTTGAGACTGCAATGAACGCCCTAGAGGATATAGATAAAAATCATATTAAAATAGGGTATAGAGAGCTAAAAAAAACTTTACCTTCCCTATCTGAATCTAAATATAAAATAATAGCTAAAAATGTAGAAGAGGATAAAAAAGAAGAGGTAGAGGAATTAATAAAGGAAAAATATAAACTCAAACATAATGAAATATTTTTTCAGAAGAAAAGTAACAGAGAGTACTACAGAAAAGAAATATTTTCATACCTGGTGGGACTTACGGGTTTTACTAAAAAATCAGAAGACTCTAAAACAGGAATTTTCGGAGTGGAAAGAAAGTATAATGAATATCTCCGAGCCAGAAAGATAACCAAAAAAGATATTTTTACCAGAAGCCGTTTTATGAGGCTGCCAACAGCTTCGGATGAGTTAGAAATATCGGCAAATGGTAAAAATATCTATTTGACTATAGATTATTTTTTGCAATATATACTGAATGAAGAAGTGAAAAAACAGTTTGATAACACTAGAGCGGAAATGGGCCTCGGATTGGTAATGGATCCGAATACAGGCAGAATATTAGCTACATCAATATATAACAAAAGACCTCAGAAAAACCTGAAAAATCAGATAATACAGAGCCAGTATGAACCGGGGTCTACATTCAAACCCCTGATTGTAGCAGCAGGGATGGAAGAAGGTTTAATTTCTCTAAAAGATACCTTTGATGTGGGAGAGGGTAAAATAATAAGACACAGGCATACCATAAGGGAGAGCAGCAGACATACAAAGGGAGTGCTATCTACAGAAGAGGTTCTGAAAAAATCTAGTAATGTCGGAATGGTGCTTATAAGCGACAGATTCAACAATGCAACATTTGAAAAATATCTGGAAGATTTTGGTCTGGGAGATAAGACCAAAGTAGATCTTCCAGGAGAGCTAAAACCATATATGCAACATTACAGCAAGTGGGATGGCCTGAAAAAAAATACCATGGCTTTTGGACAGGGGATAGCAGTTACCCCTATACAACTGGCAACGGCTTTTTCATCTGTAATAAACGGAGGAATACTTTACCAGCCTTATGTGGTGGACAGAATAGCCGGAGAGGACGGAATAGTAGTAAGGAGAAATACGCCTCAAAAGGTTAGAAACGTTATATCTCCTAAAGTTTCACAAGAGATGAGAACTATGCTCGAACATGTGGTCGCTGATGGAACAGGGAAGAATGCAGCCATAGAGGGTTACAGAATTGGAGGAAAGACAGGGACCGCCCAGATAAGTTCTAAAGGGGGTTATCTTAAGGGAGAATACCTGGCATCCTTTATAGGTTTTTTTCCGGCAAACAATCCACAGTACCTGATGCTCTTTATGTTTTTGAAGCCTCAGGCTGATATTTACTACAATAAATTTGGTGGGGCTGTGGCTGCTCCTGTATTTAAAGCGGTTGCTAAGAGGATAATAAAGTACAACAATATTCTCCCGGGAGATGTAGAGTATCTTGGAGATTCTGAAATGAAGTTTCCTGAACACAGTTCTAATGAACCTCTGGTGGAGATGCCTGATCTTGTGGGGAAAAGTGCCAGAGAGGTACTGAAGATTTTAGGGAAATTGGGTATAGAGGTGGAAATATCTGGAACTGGGCTGGTGGATTCACAGTGGCCGGCAAAGGATACCGCTCTTGAAAAAATAAATAAGGTGAAAATTCACCTGAAATAGGTGTTTAAAATATGAGATATTATGGAGTTTATGTAGACGGAACAAACGACTTTTTTACCTATTGTGATATAAAAGATGAATTTAATATAGGAGAGAGAGTTGCGGTTCCTTTTAGAGGGAGAATAAAAAGTGGTCTGATAGTTTACAGGGAAACCTGTGAGAACTTTGAATTTAAGGTACTTTCTATAAGTAGAAAGCTAGAGAATCAGATTCACCTTTCTAAAGCTGTGATAAAGCTATTGTTATGGATAAAAAATTATTATCTTTGCTCCTTTGGACAAAGTTTTGGAGCTGCTGTTCCAGGCAATCTAAAGGTAGAGTATTCTTATAATTACAGATTCATAGAAGAAATCCCTCTAAAAACAGAGGAAGAAAAAAATCTGGGAGATTACTTCAGAGAAAAGTCAGAAGTTACAAAAACAACTTTATATAAAAATTTTTCCAAAGAGCTTGTCAGAGATGCCTTGGAAAAGGGTGTTCTAAAGGGTAAAAGCAAACTGTCACTAGAAGATGATTCCAAAGTAGAGTACAGAGAATTATCAGAATACTTTTCTCATAGGATGTGTGTAAGCAAAGCAACCTTAGAAAAGAAATTTTCTAAAGAGATAATAGATAAAATGGTTAGACGGGGGGCACTTTCCCTAGAAAAGACCCTAAAAGACAACATAAAAACTTATGATATAGATGAGGCTGACGGAGTATACTCTAAAGAAAGTACAGTTTTGAATAAAGAACAGGAAACAGCAGTGTCAGAGATAGAAAATTCAGAAAAGAGATATTTCCTTTTAAAGGGAGTTACTGGTTCTGGAAAAACCGAGGTATATCTGAGACTCATAAGAAGGGCCTTAGAAAATGGTCAGGGATCTATATTTCTCGTTCCTGAGATATCCCTAACCCCGCAGATGGTAAAGAGATTCAAAGGTGAATTCAGGGAAAATATAGCTATTTTACACAGTAAACTAACTCCTGTCCAGCGGGCAAAGGAGTGGCTCAGTATCTATACCGGAGAAAAGAAAGTGGTCCTTGGAGTCAGGTCTGCTGTCTTTGCTCCCGTGAAAAATCTTAAATATGTTATAATAGATGAAGAACATGAAGCGACCTATAAACAGGACAGCAACCCCAGATACAATGCAAAGTATGTTGGGATAAAAAGAGGGGAGCTAGAAGACGCAAAGGTTGTACTAGGATCGGCAACCCCTTCGATAGAAAGTTACTATTTTGCAAAAGAGGGAGTTTTTAAACTCTTAGAACTGAACGAACGTTACAACGGGGCAAATCTCCCAAAACTAAAGTTAGTGGATATGAAGGATGAGAAAAGCCATTATTTTAGCAGAGACCTTCTGAATGATATGTCTGAAACGCTTAGAAAAGACGAGCAGATAATGTTACTGTTAAACAGGAAGGGTTATTCGACATATATTCAGTGCCTAGAGTGCGGGCATGTAGAGGAATGCCCTCATTGTTCTATAACCATGAACTATTATATGAGCCAGGGGATCTATAAATGCAACTACTGCGGAGAAACCAAAAGATACACAGGGACCTGCAGCAGTTGCAAAAGTAAGAATCTGAGTCATATGGGAAAGGGAACAGAGAGGCTTGAAGAGGAGATAAGAAAGCACTTTGATGTGGGAATAATAAGGGTGGATTCTGAAAGTAGCAGGGAAAGGGACTTTTATGATAATATGTATAGGGAGTTTCTGGAGAAAAAATATCATATAATGCTGGGAACTCAGATAATATCTAAGGGTTTTCACTTTCCAAATGTAACTTTGGTAGGAGTTATAAATGCTGATTCCATAATGAATTTTCCGGATTTCCGTTCTGGGGAAAAAACTTTCCAGCTGGTGAGTCAGGTAGCTGGAAGAGCCGGGAGGGAAAGTAAAAAAGGAGAAGTCCTGATACAGACTTTTCAGCCGGAAAATCATGTGATGAAAAGAATAATGGAAGGTGACTATGAGGGGTTTTACTCTGATGAGATTGAGACAAGAAAAATACTCTCCTATCCTCCCTTTTCAAGAATTATAAATATAATAATAACCTCTACAATTGAGGAGGGCCTGGAAAACTATGCCAGAAGATTTTATGATATGATAAAAGACACGGGTATAGAGGTCTACGGGCCTATGAAGGCGCCCATATATAGGATAAAGGGCAGGTACAGATATCAGATTTTTCTAAAGGGGTCAAGACAGAAGATGAATGCAGTAAAACCTTTTCTTGAGAGATGCAGCTCAGAGCTGCGAGATGAAAAATACCGAGTGGTCATAGATGTTGACCCGATAAATTTAATGTGATGAGGTGATAAAAGATGGTTTATGATATAAGAACTTACGGTGACCCTGTTCTGAGGAAAGAGGCGTTGCCAGTGGAAGATATAAATGATGAGATAAGAGAGATAATAGACAGCATGGTAGAAAGCATGCATGAAGCCGGGGGTGTAGGCCTAGCGGCACCACAAGTTGGAATAAGTAAGAGGATATTTGTGATTGATGTAGAAGACGGGAATATAAGGAAAGTAATAAACCCTGAGTTTCTCGAGTTTTCAAAAGAGATGGTAGAGCATGAAGAGGGGTGCCTGAGTGTACCGGGAATTTATAAAAAAGTAAAAAGACCGGAAAGGGTCAAAATAAGATATACCAACGAAAATGGAGAAGAGATAATAGAAGAGGCAGAAGGGCTTCTTTCTCGGGCATTTCAACATGAAGCAGACCATTTGGACGCCACTCTTTTTGTGGATAAATTGTCCCCTGTGGCAAAAAGAATGGTTTCAAAAAAACTCCAAGCACTGAAAAAAGAGACTGAAAAAAAAGGACTTTAAATAGAGAGGATGGTTTGATTGAAAATACTTTTTATGGGTACCCCTGATTTTGCGGTACCGTCACTTGATTTACTAAATAAACACCATGAGATTGCAGGGGTTTTCACAAAAATAGATAAACCCAATATGAGGGGTAAAAAAATAAAATTTACACCGGTAAAGGAGTATGCATTAGAGCATGAAATTCCTGTATACCAGCCAAAATCAGTAAAAACGCAAGAAACATTGGACCTTGTAAGGGAGATAAATCCTGACCTAATAGTGGTGGTAGCATATGGTAAAATTCTTCCGAAAGAACTGATCGATATTCCGAAACACGGGGTGATAAATGTTCACTCCTCTCTTTTGCCTAAATACAGAGGAGCAGCACCTATCCATGCAGCAATAATAAACGGGGATACAGAGTCAGGGGTGTCTATAATGTACATTGCCGAAGAGCTAGATGCTGGAGACGTGATACTTCAGGGGAAAACTCCTATAAATGAGGATGATACCCTAGAAACCCTTCATGATAGGCTGATGAGTATAGGGGCAGAAACCCTTTTAGAGGCTGTAGATCTTATAGGGAAAGAAAAGGCTCCTAGAATACCTCAGGATCATGAAGAAGCCACCTTTGTAAAACCCTTTAAAAAAGAGGACTGTGAAATAAATTGGAATCAAGAAAATTTTAAAATATATAATTTTGTGAGAGGGATGAATCCTTTTCCAAGTGCCCACACCTATAACCAGAGTAAAATATACAAAATCTACAAAGTTGAAAAAATCTCACGTGAATACGAGGGAGAGCCAGGGGAGATAGTTGAACTGCTGAAGGGAAGGGGCCCTGTTGTAAAAACCGGAAACGGAAGTGTAATAATTACTGAAGCTAAGCCTGAAAACAAAAAAAAGCTTACGGGTCCAGACCTTGTTAACGGAAACTATTTTAGTATTGGCGAGAAATTTGAAAACAGCAAAATAAAATAGCTTAGGAGGAGTAATCGTGATTAGTTTGGTGACTGACAAAGAAAAAATATCCCCGAGGGTAATAGAGAGGCTGACTAGATATTTAAGATGTTTGGAAAATCTCTCGCCTGATGATTACATATCTTCTGAGGAGATGGCTGAAAGAATGGGGCTTACAGCTGCTCAAATCAGAAAAGATCTGTCGAATTTCATTTCGGATTTTGGGGAAGGTTTTGGAGTGAGAGGAAAAGGGTACCAAGTAAGGATTTTGTACAGCGGAATAGAGAAAATTTTGGGTGTTCATAAAACAAATAATATCATAATCATAGGTGCCGGAAGATTAGGAGGGGCTCTTCTTGCAGAACCTGAGTTTACAAAGGAAAGTTTTAATGTAATAGGGGTATTTGATGTAGCAGAGTACAAGGTTGGAAAAGAGGTAAACGGAATAAAAATAAGGCATACTTCTGAGATAGAGTATTTCTTGAACACAAAAGATAGGGTAGATATAGCAATTCTTACTGTTCCTAAAAGTGTTGCCCAGGATGTGGCTACAACTTTAATAAAAGCAGGGGTTAAGTCTTTCTTAAACTTTGCACCTTTGAAACTAGAAGTCCCCGAAGATGTAGTGGTATCTAACATAGACTTGTATGGGAAGCTTCAAGAACTAAATTACTGGAAGGAGAAAGTAAATCAATGGTAGTTATAGATGGTAAAAAAATATCTACAGAGATAAAGGAAGAGATAAAAAAGGAAGTATCAGAATACAAAGGGAATGTCGGTCAGACTCCTGGTCTGGCAGTAGTTTTGGTAGGAGAGAATCCTGCTTCCAAAGTATACGTAAATTCTAAGGTTAAAAGCTGTGGAGACTTGGGTTTTTATTCCGAAAAACATGTTTTAGACGAAAATTCAAGTGAAAAGGAAGTGCTAGAATTAATAGATAAACTCAATGAAAATGAGAAAATTCACGGAATATTAGTTCAGTTGCCCCTTCCAAAACATATAGACGAAAAAAAAGTTACAAATAGAATAGCTTCAGAAAAAGATGTAGATGGTTTTAAACCTGAAAATCTTGGAAAAGTCATGATAGGTGAGGATGATGGATTTAAGTCATGTACGCCTTATGGTGTAATAGAAGTGCTTAAAAGAAGCGGCATAGAGATTGCAGGAAAAGATGCAGTAATAGTAGGAAGAAGCAATATAGTCGGTAAACCTCTAGTAGGGCTTCTGATCAGTGAGAGTGCCACAGTGACTATATGTCATAGCAGAACTAAAAATTTGGCAGAGAAAACGAAACAGGCTGACATACTAATAGCAGCAGTAGGTAAAGCTGGATTTATTACAAAAGATATGGTAAAAGAAGGAGCCGTAGTGATAGACGTAGGCATAAACAGAAATGAAGCCGGAAAGCTCTGTGGAGACGTGGCATTTGATGAAGTGGCTCCAATGACATCTGCAATAACACCTGTTCCCGGGGGAGTAGGACCAATGACAATAGCCATGTTAATGAAGAATACAATGAAATCTTTTAAGAAGTCACTATAAATTCATTGGGATATTTTAGCTTGAAAATCTATACTGAAAATGCTAGAATATATTTTAGTGGATTTTAAAACATATTATAGAAGGTGATTGAGGGATGAGCAAAAAAGAGAAAAGAGAGTACTACATAGTAGACAAACGTATTCTGCCCAACTCAATACAAAACGTAATTAAAGTAAATGATATCGTTCAGATTGAAAAAATATCTAAATATGAAGCCATAAAGAGAGTAGGTATAAGTAGAAGTACTTATTATAAATATAAAGATTTTATAAAACCTTTCTTCGAAAGCGGAAAGGAAACAGTTTTTAGTGTTTATATGTCTCTGGAGGACAAACCTGGGGTTTTGGCCAGAATACTAGATGTCGTCGCAGACACTGGTATGAATATACTGACCATAACTCAAAATATACCAATTGACGGAACTTCTAAGGTAACTATATCTCTTCAGACCAACGAGGATATGCTCAGAAAAATCGAAGGAATGCTAGAGAATATAACAGGGCTAGAAGGAGTAAAAGATCTAAGAGTTATTGGTAGTAACTAGATATAGGGGGAAATATGAAGATTGATGTAAAAGCAATAAGAGAATTGGCAGAAAACATAGAAAAATATAACTTGCAAGAAGTAACCGTAGAAAGTGAAGGGGCCAAGGTAACTTTAAAAAGAGAGATAGCGGTGCCTGAAACAGTGTATGTAAATGCAGCTCCAACAGCGCCTATGCCTGCAGCCACACCAAAAGCAGCAGCACCTGTTGCAGAAAAAGTAGAAGAAAAATATGAAGCAATTATTTCTCCTATGATGGGAACTTTTTATAAAGCACCTGCACCTGATTCGTCTGACTTCGTAAAGGAGGGGCAAGAGGTAAAGCAGGGTGATACCCTTTGCATAGTTGAGGCTATGAAACTTATGAATGAAATAAAGGCTTCAAAAGATGGAAGGATAGTGAAAATTCTTTTAGAAGATGGAGCCCCTGTAGTCAAAGGAGATAAACTGTTTCTGATTGACTAAAAAAAGCGGTTATATACCGCTTTTTTTATATCTATATCTACACGAACAATGAAAAATTAAAATGAGCTGTTGAATTCATTGATGTAGAATTTTTTTTAATGAGACAATTAACAAAGTATTATAAATCATAGATTAGAAATAAACCTTTTTAAAAAAGAAATTAATTTTATAGAGGTATATATAATACATAATTCGGGAGGTATATTTATGGAAAAAACGCTACTTATAATTAAACCTGACGGAGTTCAAAGAGGCCTTGTGGGGAAAATTCTTGCGAGAGTTGAAAAGAAAGGATTTAAAATTTCTGCAATGAAACTTGAAAAAATTTCCAAAGAAAAAGCGGCAGTTCATTATGCAGAACATGTGGGAAAGGATTTTTACTCTGAGCTTCTAGAGTTCATCAGTTCTAGTCCTTGTGTTTTGGCAGTTATAGAAGGTAAAAATGTTATAGAGGGGCTGAGGAAAATGGCTGGGAAAACAAATCCTCTCGAAGCAGATATTGGAACAATAAGAGGAGATTTTGCAGTGGTAGTATCTCAGAATATAGTTCATACATCAGACGGCCCTGAAAGTTCTAAAAGAGAGATTGAAAACTTTTTTTCAAAAGAGGAGATACAAACGCATATTTTATGCACTGAAGAGTGGACTTATGGCGGTTAGAGGTGAGTTGTTTTTTGATTCCTTTTGTGTTAGAATTCAATAAAAATCGGAGGGGTAACTTATGAAAAGGATAGCAGATGTTGTAAATAAAGAAGTTATTTCCATTAGTAAAGAAACATCTTTTGATGATATAATATTAATTATGAAAGAAAAAGGAGTAGGCAGACTCCCAGTAGTGTCAGAAGGAAAAGTGATAGGTGTAGTTACTAGAGATGACATACTGATTAGGGAAGAAAAAGCACCTCTACCACCTGTAATTGCATTTTGGGATCTTTTGATAACACTTCCAGGAAATAAAGAATTTAAGAGTAAGCTGAAAAAAATAGCTTCCTTTAAGGCGGAAGATATAATGACAGAGGAGTTTTTGAGCAGCAATCTTGAGGATGACCTAGAAGAAGTAGTCACAAAGATGATAGAGGAAGAATATTCCTATACTTTAGTATTGGAAGATGAAAAATTAATCGGAATAGTAACAAAAAGTGATCTTATAAAAAATTGTTTTTAATAAAAAAATTATTTATGTGTAGAAACACACTATTAAGAAGGAAGGTGTAATTCAAACTTGGGCACGTATGGACAAATTTTACTATTGGTTCTTTTGGTTCTACTATCGGGTTTTTTCTCGGCTTCAGAGACAGCCTTGACTGCGTTTAAAACTAGGAATCTCGAAGAGATAAAACATCCTAAAGCAGGGGAGCTTTTGAAAAAGTGGCTAAAGAGGCCTAATGAGATGCTCACAGGGATACTTCTAGGAAATAATATTGTAAATATTTTGGGTTCTTCTATAGCGACAGCGATAACATTTAATGTCTTGGGAACAAATAGTAAAGCTATATTAACGGCTACCGCTTCTATGACTGCTGTAATTTTGATTTTCGGAGAAATAACTCCGAAAATAGTGGCAAAGAATTATTCTGCCAAAATAGCGAAAATTGTTGTAGTACCTGTATATTATTTTACTTTGCTGACATTACCTTTGATAAAGATACTTATGATTATTTCAAAATTTATAGGGAAAATTTTGGGCATACAAATCCATGATGAAGCTCTGATGATAACTGCACAAGACATAATTTCTTATGTAAATGTGGGAAAAGCAGAGGGGATTATAGAAGAGGAAGAAAAGGAGATGATACACTCCATATTTGAGTTTAGCGACACTACAGCCAAGGAAGTAATGACTCCTAGAACATCAATGTTTGCTCTTGATGGAGAGAGTACAATAAATGAGGTATGGGATGATGTCTTTGAAAAAGGATATTCTAGAATACCTGTATATGAAAACGGAATAGACAATATTATTGGTGTTTTGTATATAAAAGACCTTTTAAATGTCATCAAAGAAGGAAAAGCTGAGACTCAGATAAAAAATTATTTGAAAAAAGCATACTTTGTACCTGAAACAAAGTCCATTGTAGAAATATTAGGGGACTTTAAAAGGACAAAGGTACATATAGCTATAGCAATAGATGAATATGGTGGAACAGTAGGTATAGTGACAATAGAAGACCTCCTAGAAGAGATCGTAGGAGAGATAAGGGATGAATATGACAGAGAGGAAGAGGAAACTATTCGTCCTTTAGGTGATGGTAAATATGAAATAGATGCAATGATAGATATAGAAACTCTAAACAAAAATCTAGATATTGAACTTCCAGAATCGGAAGACTATGAAAGTTTAGGCGGTCTTGTGGTTACAGAACTAGGTAAGGTAGCGGATATAGGGGATCAGATTATGATTAACGAGGTATCTATTAAAGTTCTAGAAGTAGACAAGATGAGGGTTTCAAAAGTATTGCTCGAAAAGGAGACAGAGGTGCAGGAATGAGAAAAAAATTGAAAAACTGGTTTTATACAGGATTAATAGCTTTATTACCAGTTATACTTACCTTTTATTTTCTTTCTTGGATTTTTCAGATGGTAATTAATTTATTGAAAGATTCTTTTCTTGTAAGAAATTTAACAAAATTTTTATTGGGTCTAGACAGATTTAGTAAAGTGGAACAGATTGAAATATATATAAAGTTATCTGTGTATGTGATTTCAATTGTAGGCATATTTCTTATAATAACCCTTGTAGGATTGACTTTGAAGCACGTAATAGGGAAAAGAATAGCTGGTTTTTTTGAACGGCTCTTTATAAAGGTACCCGTAATAAAGCAGGTATATACTACACTTAGCCAGATAACCGGACTAGTATCTTCAGATAAGGCAAAATCATATCAAAAAGTAGTTATGATAGAATATCCTAAAAAAGGAATTTACAGTCTGGGTTTTTTGACAAGTAATGGAAACAGATATTTTGAAGAGGTAATGGGGAAGGAAAAGATATTAAATATCTTTGTCCCTACATCTCCAAATCCAACTTCTGGAATGTTTATAATGATGGAAGAAAAAGATGTAAAAGTCCTTAATATTAAAGTTGAAGAGGCTATAAAATTAATTATTTCAGGTGGGGCGATAATTCCTTATTCTGTGTCAAACAGGATTTCGTAAAAACAGGGGGGACTATGAAAAAATTATTCTACATTATTCTCTTGATAAGTCTGATGGGCTGTACAAATACTCCGAAAACAGTTGAAAGAACAGCTGACAAAGAGGAATATAATGTCATAAAAGGGATTAATTTTTCTCAAGAAGGGAAATATTTGGAGGCACTGAGAGAATTTGAAAAAGCCTATGGAAAGAATGAAAAAAACATAATAACTCTAAGAGAGATGGGTCTAGTTTATGCACAACTCTCAGACTATAAAAAATCCGAGGAATTTTATAAAAAGGCTCTTGCCTTAGATGAAAGAGATCAAACGGCCATAAAAAATCTGGCTTTGCTCTCATATATAAAAGGGGATTATGAAAAAGCTGAGGAATATTTAGAAAGTGTATCTAAGGATTCTGTAGACAATATGGTTTTAAAGTTAAAGGGATTTATTTTGTTTAAAAAAGGTGAAAATGCCAAAGCATATGAAATTTTGAGAAGAGCCCTTTATTTGGAAAATGACCTGGATATGGAGTTTTATAATGTGTATTCTCATGTCTTACTGGAAGAATCCAAATTTATGGAGCTGTATAAGGTTCTTGAAAGAGGGTATCAAAAGTATAGCCTAGATAAAGAGTATATAATTTTTTATACGAGAGTAATTTCAAACAACTATAGTGAGTATGAAAAAGCTGAAAAAACTCTGAAAAGATATATAGTAAAAAATGGTATTGATGATGAACTGTTGCTGCAATTGAGTAAGATATCTTTTTCAAATGGAGACGTAGCTACGGCAGAAAATTCAATAAAAATGATTTCAGATGACTATAAGTATGATTTAGAATATCTTAACCTGAAAAAAGATATACTGGATAAGACTAATAAAAAGGAAGAAGCCCAAAAAATAAATATCCTTATTGAAAGGCTGACTAAGGAAAAAAGCTAAAAAGAGCGGTGTAAAAGCACCGCTCTTTTACTAAAAAATATTGAGGAACGCTTAAAATTATGTTATAATTTTATCTACTTTCTTTTTTTATATGAGGGGGGATTGCCTTATGGAAATAAGGGTTAGGGTAGCTGGTGTTTTAACAAGAGGAAATGAGATACTTTTTGTAAAACATCAAAAAAATGGAGAAGAGTACTGGCTACTTCCTGGAGGGGGAGTAGATTATGGTGAAACAATGGAGGAGTCTTTAGCAAGAGAATTTCTAGAAGAATGCAATATTGAGATAGAAGTTGAGAACCTAATGTTTGTTTCTCAAGGGATTTCACCAGATAAAAAAAAGCATATAATTAATATGTTTTTTAAAGTAAAATATCTCTCAGGGGAGCTTAAAATAGGTGAGGAGAAAAGGCTCAAAGAGGCCGCTTACCATAATATAGATGATGTGAAAAATATGACGCTTTATCCCAATGTGAAAAAAGAACTTTTAGACTACTTTGAGGGATACAAGGAGATAAAGTATCTAGGTCACAGGTGGGAATAAAAATGGCCAGGATCATAAAAAAAAGGCTTGGAGACACTCTGGTAGATGAAAAAATAATAACAGAAGATGAGCTGATGAAGGCCCTTGAAAAGCAGAGTACAACTCATAAAAAACTTGGGGAAACCCTAGTGGGTATGGGATATGTAAGTAGTGAAGAGATAGTGAGAATATTGGGAGAACAGATGGGGATTCCCTATGTTTCTCTAGAAAGACTCGTAATTACAAAGGAGGCCATCCTACTTCTGAGCAAAGAAACTGCTGAAAAGTTTTGTGTTATGCCACTTTTTAAAAATGACAATGTGCTGCATGTGGCCATGGAAGATCCTCTAGATGTCTTTGCAATAGATCGTATAGAGGAAGAGAGTGGCATGGAAGTCTTTCAGTCTATAGCCAGAAGAGATGATGTGGTGAGAACAATAGAAAAATATTATTCACCTGTATTTTTGAAGGAAGATTCAAGTTATTTAAAAGAAAGAAGAAGCTTTGAGAGAACTGATACTTCTGCAGTAGATGTTGTAAACCTTGTTATGAAAAAGGCTATAATCGAAAATGCAAGTGATATTCATATAGAACCTGAAGCTAATATTTTAAGGGTAAGATTTAGAATAGATGGTTTACTTCATGAAATACTTACGCCTCCTAAATCACTTCACTCAGCTATAGTATCTAGAATAAAGATAATTTCTAAGCTTGATATAGCTGAAAAAAGAATACCTCAAGATGGCAGGGTAGAAATAAATTTTGAAGAAAAATTAATTGATATGAGAGTATCTATACTTCCTACGATTTTTGGAGAAAAAGTCGTAATAAGACTGCTTGATAAATCAAATGTAAAGGTGAGTTTAGAGAGCCTCGGCTTTGAAAAAAGTAATGTAGAAAAATTAAAAAAGCTCATAAAGAGACCCAACGGGATAATATTTGTAACCGGTCCCACCGGAAGTGGGAAAACTTCTACTTTGTATGCATCTCTAAATGAGATAAATACCTTAGATAAAAATATAATAACATTGGAAGATCCAGTGGAATACCAGATGGAAATAATAAATCAAGTCCAGGTAAATTCCCAGGTAGGACTAGACTTTTCATCAGGACTTAGGTCAATATTGAGACAGGATCCTGATGTGATAATGATAGGTGAGATAAGAGATGTGCAGACAGCTGAAATAGCCATAGAATCTGCCATGACAGGTCATCTGGTTTTTTCTACCCTACATACAAACTCTGCCACAGGGGCAATATCAAGGCTCATAGATATGGGAGTGGAACCGTTTTTGCTTTCGGCCTCTCTAGTCGGAGTAGTGGGGCAGAGACTTGTAAGAAAACTTTGTACACACTGTAAAGAGGAAATATTAGTTTCTGGAACCGAACTAAAAGAGTTTAACGCAGACCCTATTGAAGATTATAAACTTTATAAGGCAAAGGGATGCAGTTTCTGCAGAAATACCGGGTACAGTGGAAGAACTGCGGTAATAGAGCTTCTAGAAGTAGAGAGTGAGATAAGGACTTTGATAAATAAGGGCGCGGATATTTTTCAGATAAAGGATGCAGCTATTAGAAAAGGATTGAAAACAATAAAGCAAGAGGGGTTTGAAAAAGCCTTAGAAGGAATCACCAGTATAGAAGAAGTTTTAAGAGTAGCACAGGATGATATATAATGTTTTTAGGAGGATTCAAATGGATTTGAAGGATTACGTAGCCCTAGTTGAGGACTTTCCAAAAGAGGGGATTAAATTTAGGGATATAACCCCATTAATGAATAACGGTGAGGCTTATCGTGCAGCAACAGATGAAATAGTAAAATATGCAGAAGAAAAAAAAATCGACCTTGTTGTTGGACCAGAGGCCAGAGGTTTTATTTTTGGATGTCCAGTGTCTTATGCACTAGGAGTTGGATTTATTCCTGTAAGAAAGCCAGGAAAGCTTCCTAGAGAAGTTGTAGAATATGACTATGACCTTGAATACGGGAGAAACGTACTTTGTATACACAAGGATTCTATAAAGCCAGGGCAGAGAGTTCTCATTGTAGATGATCTTTTAGCTACTGGTGGAACTGTAGAGGCTACTGTAAAATTAATAGAGGAACTTGGTGGAGAGGTAGCAGGACTTGCTTTCCTTATAGAGCTTAAAGAGCTTGAAGGAAGAAAAAAATTAAAAGGCTATGATGTGTTTACACTTATGAACTACTAAAAAGAGGGAGCGGCGATTTGCCGCTCTCTATTTAAAAATTTTCAGAAGTATGATATTATTAACTTTAAAAGTTTAATTGGTTTTGAGTTTTTAAAGTTAATATTATTCAATTAAGAGAGAAGAGGGATTTATGTGGGATATAAACATGAGATATTAGATGCCATAAAAAAGAATAATCTCAAAGTTGACACTGATAAGATACTCTTGGCCTATGAATTTGCAAGGGAATGTCATGTGGGACAGTTTAGAAAATCCGGAGATGAGTATATTATCCATCCGATAGAAGTGTCTAAGATACTAATCAACATGAAAATGGATACTGATACCATTGTAGCAGGTATTCTTCATGATATAGTAGAAGACACTCTTATAACAGTTTCCGATATTGAATATAATTTTGGGAATTCGGTGGCTAAGCTTGTAGACGGAGTGACAAAACTTAGTGTATTGCCTAAGGGGACTAAAAAACAACATGAAAATATAAGAAAAATGATCGTGGCAATGGCTCAGGATATAAGGGTTGTAATAATAAAACTTGCTGACAGACTTCATAATATGAGGACTCTAAAGTTTATGCCCTCTCATAAGCAGGAGAGAATTTCAAAGGAGACTCTTGAAATATTCGCCCCTCTTGCCCACAGACTGGGAATGTCTATGATCAAATGTGAGCTAGAGGATCTTTCACTCTATTATCTAGAACCTGAAATATATAGAGAACTAGTCAAGCTAATTAACTCCAAAAAAGCCGAAAGAGAAAAATATACAGAGGCTACGAAAAAAGAGATAGAAAAATTCTTACGGGAAAATGATATAAAAGGTGAAGTTTCAGGAAGGCCGAAACACTTTTACAGTATATATAAAAAAATGTATGAAAAGGGTAAGGAGTTTGACGAGATATACGACCTTATAGCCCTTAGAGTAATAGTTGAAACTGAAGGGGAATGTTATAATGTGCTAGGTGTACTTCACGGGAACTATAAGCCTGTTCCTGGAAGGTTTAAGGACTATATAGCAGTACCAAAGTCAAATGGATACCAGTCAATACATACAACCATAGTAGGACCTCAGGGGAAATTTATAGAGGTACAGATAAGAACCGAAGAGATGCACGGTATAGCCGAAGAGGGAGTAGCCGCCCACTGGAGTTATAAGGAAAGAGGTAAAGTAACTAAAAAAGATCATGTATATTCATGGCTGAGACAGATACTAGAATGGCAGCAGGAAGCTGACAACTCAGAAGAGTTTGTAAAAACAGTCACCGGAGATATCCTTCACGAGACGGTATTTGTATTCTCTCCTAAAGGAGATGTGGTGGAACTAGCCTATGGAGCCACCCCGCTAGATTTTGCATTTCATATTCATACAGAGATAGGTCTAAAATGTGTAGGTGCAAAAATAAATGACAGAATAGTACCTATAGACTACAAGCTTCAAAATGGTGATAAAATAGAGATTATAACTTCAAGAAATGCAAAGGGTCCTGGTAACGACTGGTTGGATATTGTTGTTACCCAAAGTGCCAAGAGTAAGATAAGAAAATGGATTAAAGATAAAAAGTTTGATGAAAACGTAAAACTTGGAAAAGATATAATGGAGAAGGAGCTTTCTAAGTTTGGAGTCTCGATAAAAGAGTTTGAAGCCAGTGAGATAACATTGAAATACATAGAAAAGCAGAATATGCAATCTAAAGAAGATCTTTATTTTAGACTCTCACAGAATAGGATAAAGGCTGAGGCTCTGGCAGGAAGGTTTAAGCCTGAAGTTGTTAAAGAATTGAATTTTGACGATATAGGAGAGAGAAAAAAGCCGAAAAGCAGAAAGAAAAATGACTATGGGGTTGTTATAGATGGCCTTGATAACACTCTTATAAGATTTGCAAAATGCTGTACCCCTCTCCCAGGAGATGAGATAGGGGGTTATATAACCAAAGGAGCCGGTATAGCTGTCCACAGAAAAGACTGTAAAAATTATCAGGGGATGATAAAAAGTGATCCTCCTAGAGAGATAGACGTAAAATGGGATGAAGATGTTTTTGCAAAAAAACTCAATAAATATCAATTTAATTTTAATGTTTTCGTAGTGGAAAGACCTAATATGCTAATGGATATAGCCACTATTATAGCTAACCACAAGATAAATGTTATCGGTGTAAACTCTAATCTTATAGTTAAGGGTCTAGACAGATATATGAATTTAAAATTTACAATAGAAATCTCTGAAAAAGATGAATATGAAAAACTCTTGAAACATCTTTCTGGAATAAAAGATATAATAGAGATACAGAGATAAGGAGGAAAAATGTCAAATAAACTGCCTGTAACCTATAAACTCTACTCTAAAGACGGAAAGGCTAGAACTGGAAAAATAACTACACCTCACGGAGAAGTGGAAACACCTGTATTTATGCCTGTGGGGACTCAAGCAACTGTAAAAACAATGACACCTGAGGAGCTAGAAGCTATAGGTTCTGAAATAATATTAGGAAATACCTATCATCTTTTTTTGAGACCTGGAGATGAGTTGGTTGCAAAATTCGGTGGACTGCATAAATTTATGAACTGGAAAAAACCAATACTTACAGACAGTGGTGGGTTTCAGGTATTCAGTCTAGGGGCAATAAGAAAAATAGAAGAGGAGGGAGTAGAGTTCCGATCTCATATAGACGGATCAAAGCAATTTATCTCTCCTGAAAAATCTATACATATTCAAAACAACTTAGGATCGGATATAGTCATGTTATTTGATGAGTGCCCTCCTGGTATGTCTACTGAGGAGTATCTCATTCCATCTGTAGAGAGGACTACAAGATGGGCTAAGAGGTGTATAGAGGCTCACAAAAGGCCTGATGAACAGGGATTGTTTGCAATAGTCCAAGGTGGAATTTATGAAGTCCTGAGGGACAAGAGCAGAAAAGAGCTTATGGAGATGGATGAGTATTTTTCAGGTTATGCTATAGGAGGACTAGCTGTAGGAGAACCTAGAGAGGATATGTACAGAATATTAGACTATATAGTGGACAAACTTCCTGAGGATAAGCCGAGATATCTCATGGGAGTAGGAGAGCCTGTAGATATGCTAGAGGCTGTAGAAGCTGGTGTAGATATGATGGACTGTGTGCAGCCTACAAGAATAGGAAGGCACGGGACAGTGTTTACCAAATACGGAAGGCTTGTAATAAAGAATGCATGCTATTCTGAGGACCCTAGACCTCTAGACGAGGGATGTGACTGTTATGTATGCAGAAATTACACTAGAGGATATATAAGACATCTTTTTAAATCTCAGGAGATTCTTGGGGCTAGGTTGGCAACTTACCATAATCTTTATTTTTTGATAAAAATGATGAAGGATGCTAGACAAGCAATAAAAGATGGAAGATTTAAAGAATACAAAGATGAGTTTTTGAATAATTACTCCCTAAGAGGCGAGAGTGACTGGATAAAGGCTCAAAAGATAGAGGAAGTATAGAAAGTTTTTTTAGTCATAATAGAATATTTAAAGTACAGAGGGAGCCGAAAATTGCGGCTCCCTCTTAAAATTATTTTTTTCTTGAAAAATATTTTGTGTGTAACAATTCGTGAGATTTTTCCCCCATGGGTTCTCCTAGAAATTTTTCATATAATTCTTTAATATAAGGATTTTCATGAGATTTTCGTATTTTTTTGCCACTGTCTATTGCCTGTATCCCATTGAATCTTTTCTTAATAACGTTAAATTTACCGTGATGATAAGGTTGTCCTCCACCCCCTATACATCCCCCTTTACAGGCCATAATCTCTATGGCATGTAAAACTTCCTCTTTATTTTTTACTTTTTCTAGAAGTTCTCTAGCAGCTCCGAGTCCATGGGCAATTCCTATTCTCAAAGGGCCCCCCTCTATCTGAAGTTCTGGTACTTCTGCTACTCTTGATCCCTCAAAACCCCTGAGTTGCTTGAAATCCACTGTCTCTAGTTCATCCCCTGTAATCCACTCATAGGCTGTTCTTACAGCAGCCTCTATAACTCCACCGGTTCTTCCGAAAATATCCGCAGCTCCACTGGACATTCCAAAGGGCTTGTCAAATTCTTCCTCTTCGAGCATATTAAAACTTATTCCACTTTGATTTATTAGACTTGCCAGCTCTCTTGTTGAGATTGAGATATCTGTGTCAGGATTTCCATCTTTTGAAAATTCCTTCCTAGAAGCCTCATATTTTTTTGCAAGGCATGGCATTACAGAAACCACAATCAGATCCTCCCTTTTTATTCCCATCTCCTTTGTCCAAAACTCTTTGGCTATGGCACTAAACATTTGCTGAGGGGATTTTGCAGTGGAGGGTATATCCAGCATGTCGGGAAAATTATGTTCGATAAATTTTACCCAGGCAGGACAGCAAGAGGTCAGGATGGGAAGTTTTACATCTTTATCTCCTGCCAGATGTCTTTCTATTCTTGACTTCAATTCAGATGCTTCTTCCATAATTGTAAGGTCAGCTGCAAAATTTGTATCAAAGACATAGTCAAACCCTATTCTCCGAAGAGCTGTAACCATCTTTCCGGTGACATCTGTACCAGGCTCATGTCCAAATTCTTCCCCGAGAGCGACTCTTACAGCAGGGGCCACTTGTACAATTACGGTTTTAGAGGGATCCGCAAGCATATCCACCACTTCCCAGGTGTAGTCTTTTTCATGCAGGGCACCTACTGGACATACAGCCACACACTGACCACAGAAGGTACATGCTGTGTCTTCTAGGTCTTTTTCATGGGAGGGGGCCACCACAGTTTCAAATCCCCTATTTACCGCAGATAAAATATTGCATGTCTGAATTTTATTGCACATTGTCTCACACCTTCTGCACATTATACATTTATCCATATCTCTTATTATTGCAGGAGAAGAATCTGATCTGTACACTGATTTTTCTCCCTCAAATCTTATGTTTTTTATCTTAAATTCATCTGCGAGGTCTTGAAGTTCGCATTCTCCCGACTTTGAACATGTAAGACATTCTTTCGGATGATTAGAAAGAATAAGCTCTAGAATATTTTTTCTTATCTGTATGAGTTCTGCCGAATTGGTAATAATCTCCATCCCTTCGTAAACCTTTGTCTCGCAGGCGGGATAAAGATTTTCCTGTTCATTTACCTCTACGACGCACATTCTGCATGAAGCTGGATCGTGAACATATCCTATATCACCCATTTTAAGCTGGCATAGAGTAGGAATTCTCACCCCTATACTCTTAGCAGCTGCCAAAATAGTAGAATGTTTTGGAGCCTCTACCTCGATACCATTTATTTTTATTTTCACTGTTTCCATGGATAACCTCCCTATGCTTTCTTTATTGCATTGAATCTGCACGCATTATAACAAGCACCGCACTTGATACATCTATCCTGATAAATATAGTGCTTCTCTTTTACTCTTCCCAGAACAGCCTCAGTAGGACATACTTTTGCACAGGCAGTACATCCTATACATTTGTCTGTGATGGTAAACTGGATAAGACTTGTGCAGACAGTAGAAGGACATTTTTTATCTTTGACGTGTGCCAGATACTCATCGTAAAAATTATTTAAAGTGGAAAGCACAGGATTTGGAGATGTTTTTCCTAGTCCGCAGAGAGACGCCCTCTTTATGGTTTTAGAAAGGTCTTTCAGCAGGTGAAGGTCATTTACCGAGCCCTTACCTTTCGTTATTTTGTCAAGGATCTCATACAACCTTTTGTTTCCTATTCTGCAAGGGGTACATTTTCCACAGGATTCCTCCACAGTGAATCCCAGATAAAATTTTGCCACTGCAACCATGCAGTCGTCTTCATCCATTACGATCATTCCACCAGACCCCATCATAGATCCTTTTTCTTTTAGTGAATCAAAGTCTATAGGGGTATCCAGATCTTTCTCTGTGAGACAGCCACCAGATGGACCTCCTGTCTGTACGGCTTTAAATTTTCTGTTTTTTGTGATACCTCCCCCGATGTCAAAGATTACTTCCTGGAGGGTGGTACCCATAGGGACTTCGATAAGTCCTACATTTTTCACCTTACCAGCCAAGGCAAATACCTTGGTACCTGGAGATTTTTCAGTTCCTATACTCTTGAACCACTGGGCTCCCTTGTTTATTATCACAGGGATATTTGCCAAGGTTTCTACATTATTTACATTTGTAGGTTTTTTCCAGTAACCAGCTTCAGCTGGAAATGGAGGCTTTAGGGTAGGCTCCCCCCTTTTTCCCTCCATAGAATGTATAAGAGCTGTCTCCTCACCGCAGACAAAAGCTCCGGCTCCGTACTTCAGAGTTATCTTAAAATTAAAATCTGTCCCAAAAATATTTTTTCCCAGGACACCATATTCATTGGCCTGTTTTATTGCCTTTTTCAGTCTGTTTATTGCCAGAGGATATTCAGCCCTGATATAAATCAATCCCTCATCTGATCCGATTGCATATCCGCATATTGCCATGGCTTCCAGCACAGAGTGAGGGTCACCCTCGAGGACAGACCTGTCCATAAATGCTCCAGGGTCTCCCTCATCGGCATTGCAGACTACATATTTTTTATCCACATCTTTATTAAAGGCAAACTGCCACTTGAGACCTGTTGGAAAACCTCCGCCTCCTCTTCCTCTTAGACCGGAAATTTTGATCTCATCGATTACATCCTGCCTAGACATCTCCTTCAGAGACTTATGCAGGGCAAAATATGCATCTCTTGATACAGCTTCCTCTATATTCTCAGGATCCATAAAGCCACAGTTCCGAAGAACTATTTTTTCTAATTTGTTGCTTATAAATACGTCTGTACCATGTATTTTTTTATATTTTATATCTTTTAGAATCTTTTCTGCCCTGGGTAGATCCACGTTCCCAAAAATTTCCGGTTGCTGTCCAGGGATAGTTACCTCTATAGTCGGCTCAGAATGGCAGAGCCCCATACATCCAGTAGGAACAAGCTTTATACTGTCATCTCCCTCTCTTTCCAGTTCCTCTTTAAAAAAATCATAGAGGGTATCTGCCCCTGCTGTGATTCCGCAGGTTGCCATAGAGATTTTTATAAGGGTTTTTTCCTTTTCACCTTTCTGGTAGCTTTCTTTTATATTTTTCAAATCTTCTATAGTATTAAGCACACTCATCCCTCCATTTACTCATATTCTTTCAATATATGCTTTATCTGTTCGGCCTCTACCCGACCATAGGTTTTATTGCCAACTTTTATAATAGGAGCCATACCGCAGGCACCGATGCATCTGAGTACGTCTATAGAGAATTTTCCGTCATTTGTAGTTTCACCAACCTTGACTCCTAGTTCTCTTGTCAGCTCGTTCAAAATTGTTTCAGACCCGTTTACATAACAGGCTGTTCCCATGCATACAGAGATGGGGTGCTCACCCTTGGGTGTAGTTGTAAAAAAGGAGTAGAAAGTAATAACACCGTAAATTTGAGAAATAGGTATCCCCATTTTTTCACCTATGAATTCCTGAACCTCCACCGGGAGATAGCCAAAGATATCTTGAGCCTTATGCAGTACGCTTATGAGTTCACCATCTTTTGTTTCAAGTTCACTTATAAATATGTCCAGTTCATTGAACATATTTTTTTTGTAATTATTTTCACAATTCATATAATCCTCCTTTTTCATAAAGATATATCTACAGCATTAATATACCTATTAAGAATAAATGATTTCTTTCCTATTAAAATATATTTTTCTCATTTAAAATTTTGTTTTTATCTCTTTATTGTTATAGACATTGAGATGTAAACTTGTATTATTTTAATATTGATAATAAATTAACTTAACAATAAATGAAGTTGTTCTTAATTTATGTTTAATTTTCAATTTAATTGTTAAATTTTTCAAATAAAACATGGGAAAATAAAATTAACAATAAAAAATTTTATTTTTCAAAGAACATGTGGTATAATTCATTTATAGTATATATATAAAAGGAGTTGATGATTTATGTTGTTTATTCTAATTTGTGTTCTTGTGTCAGTATGCTTTTATATGTATATGTCTCAAAAAATGACAAATCTAAATTACTCTAATTTGGAAAAAGTTTTTAGTGAAACTGATTATTATGTGGGTAAAACAAAAGAAGAGACTGGAGAAGAAAAAGTAGTTCCTTACTTTTACATGATAAATCCAAGGAAATCTTCGGGAGTTATAATGAAGTACGACTTTTTTAAAGAAAACTTTTCATTTTTGTATGATGCTTATAAGAAAAACAACCTAATTGTAAAAAGGCTTACTCATCAGGGAATTACAAATAGTTATGTCCTGAGCTTCTTAAAGGAGAAAGTGGTAATTTATCCATATATATCAGTGGGGGAAAAGCCGTGGGAATTAAAAAATAAAATGGATAATGTTTACCCGGATATATACTTTTTAGAGAGTAAGGATATGAATAAAATATGCAGCGAACTTCAGATAAATGATATGGCATTTGGATACTCAATAGACTTTTAGAGGGCAGTTACTTACTGCCCTTTTTCTATGCCTGAAAAAACAAGTTGTTTGCATTGTAAAATTTCACTTTAAATAAAGGATTTTTCAGATTTTTTAAAATAAAGTTTAAAAACAATGTGTCTTAAGATAAAAGTTTTACCCAGTAAAATTATCTTTAGAATTTATGTATTATTATAATTAACCCAAGTTGCTACTTAAAAAAAAATTATTATAAATTACTGAATTTATCTGAATATCAGAATCAAAAGATTTTGTCACGAATGGACACTAATAAAAGATAGGGAAATTAACACGAATAAGGACAAAAGCTTTTGGTCACAGAGAAAAGAAGAGAGTATCACGGAGGAGAGCGATATTAAAGTCAAAAGATTTTATCACGAATGAACACCAATAAAAGATAGGGAAATTAACACGAATAATAACAAAATCTTTTGGTCACAGAAGACACAGAGAAAAAAATAAAGTTTCACAGAGTGGAAGCCAAAACTATAAATGCTTTTTTTTGCGAGAGGTTTTTTATCCCTTTTCCCGTACTATCAATAAAATCAAAATTAAGAATGGTCAAAAATTAAGGAATAACTGTACACATGTTTTTTATTTAGGCTTATATCATTTTTCGTTTTTTGAATTTTCAAGTCGCAGGGCTTATACAGAAAAAAACCTGCACTCAGCCGTCCTACAGAATAAGTTCCGCAGGGAACCGAGGACTGTAGCTTACAAAGGCGTCAAAAGAAATATCTACTTCCTAGACATTTGAAAATTCTTGAACTTTTGGTTACTTTTCTTTCAAGAGAAAAGTAACGAATCCTTATAAATTCAATACTTTAATTTAATAAAGGTAGCAACTTAGGTTAATTAAGATAATTCAGTAAAATAACATGTATAAAAGGAGATCAAAGTGCCAGGTAAATTTTATTTGGATAATGATATTTTTATAAGAGTTTGGGATGATGTAGAAAACCCCAAGGGGGTGATACAGATCATCCATGGCATGGGAGAGCACAGCCTGAGGTATGACACTGTAGCCAAATGGTTTAATAAAGAGGGATATATAGTCTATGCAGACGATCACAGAGGACACGGGTATTCAGTGGATACTATAGAAGAATTAGGGCGTATAGGGGGGGGATTTGAAACTCTTGTGGATGATGAAAAATATATAACCGATTTTATATCAAGAAATCATCTTCGGCTTCCCATCTATGTGTTAGGTCACAGTATGGGTTCTTTTATTGCTCAGGGTCATATGTCAGACTTATCACATTTTGTAAAGGGATATATTCTTACAGGGTCTTGCGGTAAGAGGATGGCAGAGACTTTTTCAGGGTGGATTTTGAGTGGGATGATAACAGTGTTTTTTGATAAGAGCAAGAGTCCCTTTATGAAAAAGCTGATCTTTCTGGGATACAACAGAAAGGTTGGGAAGAAAAAGACTGCTTTTGACTGGCTCACAAGGAGAGAAGAGGTTGTAAAAGATTATATAGAGGATCCATTCTGCGGATTTGTCTACACCTCGGGATTTTATTTTTCATTTCTGAAATATCTAAAAAATCTATTTACCAAAAAAACTTTTGAATCTGTCCAAAGATCCATACCGATTTTTATATTATCTGGAAAGTCGGATCCTGTGGGATTATATGGCAGGGGAGTCAGGAAATTGCTAAAATTTTATAAGAAAAATCATTTTAATTTTGTGAAAATGAAGTTGTATCCTGGTGCAAGGCATGAAATTCTCAATGAGATAAACAGTATAGAGGTTCTAGAAGATATAAAAAACTGGATAGAGAATAAAAAATAGGAGGTATTACCCTCCTATTTTTTCACCTTTGATATTCCATATCTCTTTTGCATATTTAGCAATGGTATTGTCAGATGAAAAGTGTCCTGACATGGCTATATTTACAAGACATTTTTCAGCCCATTTTTCCTTATCTTTATAAAGTTTTTCTATTTTTTCCTGGGCCTTTACATATTCTTTGAAGTCTTTTAATACAAAATAATAATCATTTTTTTCTGTTAACTCTTTGTATATTTCTCCAAACTCAGTTATAGAAACGCCTAGAGTTCCATCAACTAAAGTTTCTAACAGCTCTGCTATCTCAGGGTTTTCCTTTAGGAAATTTATGGAGTTGTATTTTTGTGAACTATAGAATTTTAAAACTTCTTCTGATGTGAGACCGAAAACAACTATATTTTCATCGCCAACCAGTTCCTTTATTTCTACATTTGCACCATCTAGAGTAGCTAGGGTTATAGCCCCGTTCATCATAAATTTCATATTTCCTGTTCCTGAGGCTTCTTTTGATGCAGTTGATATTTGTTCACTTACATCAGCAGCAGGAATTATTTTTTCAGCCTTGCTGACATTATAGTTAGCTATAAATACAACTTTAATCTTATCATTTACTTCAGGGTCATTATTTATTATGTCTCCTAGTGTATTGATAAGTTTTATTATTTTTTTGGCAAATACATATGCCGGTGCTGCCTTGGCACTGAAAATAAAAGTCCTAGGATAAATATCAAAGTTCTTATCTTTTTTCAGTTTCTTGTATAAGTAAAGAATATGAAGGCAGTTCAGAAGCTGCCTTTTATAACCGTGGATTCTCTTTACATGAATGTCAAAAATGGAATCTGGGTTTATAACAATTCCTTTTTTTTCAAAAATATATTTCGAAAGTTTCACCTTGTTTTCATGTTTTATCTCCTCTATTTTGGATAAAACCTCTTTATCATTTTTGAAGATCATCATTTTTTCAAGGTCTGCAGGATTTGTTACCCAGCTGTCCCCTATACAGTCAATTATAAGGTTCGTAAGAGCGCTGTTACTCTTTATAAGCCACCTTCTGTGGGTTATACCGTTAGTTTTATTATTAAACTTTCCTGGGTAAAAATCATCAAAGTCTTTGAGTTCCTTTGTTTTAAGGATCTCAGTATGAAGTGCTGCCACTCCGTTTACAGAATGACTTCCAACGATTGCAAGGTTGGCCATTTTCACCATTCCGTTTTCGATTATAGACATTCTCCCAACTCTGTCCCAGTCTCCGTACCTGGCGATGATCTCCTGACAGAATCTTCTATTTATCTCTTCGATTATCATAAATAATCTAGGAAGTAATTTTTTAAATATAGGAGCCGGCCATTTCTCTAAAGCTTCAGCCATTATAGTGTGATTTGTATAGGCACAGACCTTTGTCGTTACATCCCAGGCTTCTTTCCAGTTAAGTCCATTCTCATCCATAAGTATCCTCATGAGTTCAGCCACTGCCAAGGCAGGATGAGTGTCATTTATATGTATGGCCACATAATCGTCTAAATGTTTAAACTCAACTTTTACTTCTCTGTGATAATTTAGGATAGACTGAAGACTGGCACTTACAAAGAAATACTCTTGTTTTAGTCTGAGCTGTCTTCCATTTTCTGTAGAATCATCAGGATAAAGAACTTGTGATATGAGTTCTGCTGTGTATTTACCCTCTACAGATTGCAGATAGTTTCCACTGTTAAAGTTCTGAAAATCAAATTCATCTGTATCAGCCTCTGAACTCCACAATCTGAGTGTGTTGACTGTATTGTTGAGATATCCAGAAAGTGGTATATCGTATGGGACGGCTTTTACTGTATAAAAGTTTTCATGTACAGCTTCTAGCTCGTGGTCCACTTCCTTCATATAGGCATTTCCGCCAAATCGTATCTTTATACTTCTGTTTTCTTTTCTTACTTCCCATGGGTAGGGTTCTTTTAACCAAGGATCTGGCATTTCTACCTGGTAGCCATCTTTTATCTCCTGTCTGAACATACCGTATTTATATCTTATCCCGCACCCATGGCCGGGAAGACCAAGGGCTGCAAGGGAATCCATAAAACAAGCAGCCAGCCTTCCTAGACCTCCGTTTCCAAGTCCTGCATCAGGTTCTACCTTGATCAGTAGGTCTAGATCCATTCCCATATCCTCTAAAGCCTCTTTTGCCATGGCCGATATTCCAAGATTTATTAGATTTTTTTCAAGAAGCTTACCAATTAAGAATTCCATTGAAAGATAATAAACTTGCTTTACTTTCTTATCTTTATACTGCTGATTGGTTTCAAACCAACCTTCAGACATATAATCTCTTATGAGGTTGGAAAAAGCTATATATTTTTGAATATCAGAAGCATTCTTAAAATCTTTTGAGTAGAGACTTTTTAATTTTAAAGCAAAGCCCTCTTTTATCATCTCTTTTGTAAATTCCAATTTAATCAACTCCCCACGTGTCAACCCAATATTTCCTTGTAAAAAGATTTATAATTTCTTGCAGCATGGCTCCAGCTATTCTTCTCGTTCATACCCCTAAGAACAAGTTCTTTCCATGCTTTTTTATTATCATAAACTTCTATAGCACGTCTTATTGTGTTTAGCATTTCGTGAGCATTGTAATTTGCAAAGGTAAACCCGGTTCCCTGCTTTTTCTTTGCATTATAAGCTTTTACTGTATCTTTTAATCCCCCAGTCTCTCTTACCACAGGGACAGAACCATATCTCATTGCGATCATCTGAGAAAGTCCACAAGGCTCAAAAAGTGAAGGCATTAAAAACATGTCAGATGAAGCGTATATTTTTTTTGCCATTGCATCATTGAATGTAATGTTAGAAGACAGTTTAGACGGATAAACTTGTGAATAATACTCAAAGATATCCTCGTAATCTTGATCCCCTGTACCTAAAATGACTATTTGGAGGTCCATCTGAAGAAGTTCTTGAAGTACATGGGTTATAAGATCGATCCCTTTTTGTCTTACTAATCTTGTTATGATACCTATCATAGGAATATCCTCTGATACAGTCAGCCCCAATTCCTTTTGAAGTTCCAGTTTATTTTTTATTTTTTTATCTATTTTACTCTGGCTGAATTTAGTACTGATATCTTTATCCGTCCTAGGATTGAAAATGTCATAGTCTATTCCATTTACTATTCCAGAAAGTCTATTATCTATCATTCGGAATAAGCCGTGGAGATTTTCTCCGTAGAATTCCATCTTTATCTCTTCTGCATAGGTGCTGCTCACTGTTGATACAAAATCTGAATAATTTACTCCTCCTTTTAAAAAGGAGATAGCATCAAAAAATTTAAGAGAATCCTCTCTGAAATAGATATCGTGAGAAAGTCCGAGGACATCGTCCAGGGTTTCCATTGAAAAAATACCCTGGTATTTCAGGTTGTGGATGGTATAAAGGGTTTTTACATCCTTATACTTATCATTTCTCTGAAGTTCTTTTAAATAAACAGGAGTAAGTCCAGAATGCCAGTCGTTGCAGTGGATGAGATCAGGTTCAAATTCCATGACTTCAAGGGCTGCCAATACAGATTTTGAAAAGAATCCAAATCTTTCACAGTCGTCAAATTCACCATAGGCGTTATCCCTCTTGAAATAATGCTCGTTATCAACAAAATAATACTTTACCCCATCATATTCGAGCATATCTATCCCGCAGTATTGATTTCTCCAGGAAAGTCTCACATAAGTGTGTCCTAGATGCTTCATTTTACTCTTGTATTTATAGTCTATTGCCTTGTATTTAGGCAGTATCACTCTTATATCTACCCCGGTTTTAACAAGTGATTTTGGGAGAGAATGAGATACATCTCCCAGTCCCCCGGTTTTAATAAAAGGCCATGCCTCACCAGTTACGAATAATATTTTCATCTTAATTTTTCCTCCTCCCCCTATTTAAAAATCTTCTAGAGGCCAATAAAGTTCCTTGAATCGCTCTGAATTAATTCCTATTTTTTTTTCTATGACAAGAGGGAATTCCACTGAAGCTTTTAACTCCTCTCCTTCTGCGATTACAGTATTTTTATCAATTACAACATTTTTTAACTTTGAACCTTTTTTGATGGTGCAGTCCTGTAGAATTACACAATCTTCTATCTCAGTTCCTTCTTCTATTTTTACGTGTCTTGAGATGATGCTGTTTTTAACGCTCCCCTCTATAGTACATCCATTGGCAATAAGTGAATTTGTCACATCTGATTCTTTTTTAAATAAAGAAGGCGGAGTGTCTTTTATCTTTGTAAGGATTCTTCCGTTTCTAAAGAAAAGATCTCTTCTGACATCTATATTAAGAAGATCCATGTTAAATTTGAAGTATTCCTTTGTGGAATTAATACATCTCAAATAACCTTCAAATTCAATACCTTTCACCTTATATTTATTTACATTGCTAGAGATCAGCGCTTTGAATGAAGTATAAGATCCATTTTGAGTTGCTTCACAGATCATTTTTATAAGGGTATCTTTTTTCATGATGAACCCCTCTAATGAAATTTTTTCCTCTTTTTTAAAATGGAGATTTTTCCCGATACCTTCCACATATCCATCTTCATTGAGGTTTAAGGTATCACATCCGTAAAAACTTACATCAGCATTTTTTACGTTTTTATAGACAACAGATATATCTGCTCCGCTTTCCTCGTGCTCTTTTATGAATTTCTTGGCGTCCATACTGCACACCATGTAAGAAGTGGTCACAAAAACGTGGTCCTGTCTGCTTCTGTAAAAATATTCTAGATTGTTTTCTAAAATACAAATATCTGTGCGGGAGCCTTCTCCACCTGCAAAGTTAAAAAGAAACATACCATCTATTTTTCTGTCTAGATCCCAAGATCCACCACTACCTAGGTGGTCTACTAAGGATCTACTGTTTTGCTTACCCACAAAAAGCCCAACATTTCTCAAGCCTGCATTTACCATGTTAGAAAGTGCAAAGTCAATAACTCTATATCTTCCGCCCACAGGAGTGGAGGCTATATTTCTATTTTTAGTAAGCCCTCTTATATCGTCGTCCTTTTCCGTTAGGAGTATCATCGCCATATAGTTGTTTGTCATTTTAAACCTCCCTCTTTATTTTAAGATTTGATTTTTTTGGATGATTCTGTTGTCAGGTACTACCTTTATCTCATTTCCGTCCCCTATAGCCGAGTGGTCATTTATGATTACATTTGATCCGACAATTGATTTTTCTATTACTACGTTGTCTCCGATATGCGAATCTGACATAATGACTGAATTTTTTATTTTAGTATTTTCACCTATACATACTCCTCCGAATATGATGGAGTTTTCAACCTCTCCGTAAATGTCACACCCTTCTACAATAAGAGAGTTTTTTATTTTGGAATTTTCGCCTATATATTTTGGTGGGTATGCCTTTTGAGGCGAATAAATTTTCCACTTTCTGTCAAAAATATTCAGCTCATTGTCTGGATTCAGGAGGTCCATATTTGCTTCCCATAAGCTGTCTATGGTTCCTACATCTTTCCAGTATCCTTCGTATGGATAAGCCATCATTTTATGCCCATCATTTAGCATTTTTGGGATTATATCTTTTCCAAAGTCATGACTGGAGTCTTTATTTTCTTCATCTTCTATCAAGAATTTTCTAAGGAGATCCCAACTGAAAATATATACTCCCATAGATGCCAGGGTACTTTTTGGATTTGCAGGCTTCTCTTCAAATTCATAGATTGTGTAATCCTCTTTGGTATTCATAATACCAAACCTAGACGCCTCTTCCATTGATACGTTTATTACGGCGATGGAAGCATCTGCATTTTTCTCTTTATGGAAGTCAAGCATTTTACTGTAATCCATTTTATAAATATGATCACCTGAAAGTATCAAAACATATTCTGGATTGAATTTGTCAATATAGTTTATATTTTGATGGATAGCGTGGGCTGTTCCCATGTACCAGTCTCCACCGCCCATGCTTGTGTAAGGCTGAAGTACAGATACACCGCCATCTTGTCTGTCGAGATCCCAAGGAGCCCCTATACCGATATGGTTATTTAGGGTAAAGGGTTCGTATTGTGTAAGTACCCCAACAGTATCTATCGCCGAGTTAGAACAGTTACTTAGAGCAAAGTCTATTATTCTGTACTTTCCTCCAAATGGCACAGCAGGTTTTGCTATTTTTTCTGTAAGAGACTTTAGACGTGTACCCTGACCCCCTGCAAGAATCATTGCCATAATTTCTTTTCTAGCCATTGCTTTTCCCCCTTTTTTTTAGTTGAGCCTTATAGAATACCGCTGATAGAGGCGGAATATCAATCACGATGCTGTACTTCATTTCATGCCATGGTTCAAGCGTAGGGTGAAGTTCCCCTCTATTTGTCATACCAGTACCTCCATATTCGTGGAGGTCGCTGTTAAATACCTCTTCGTATACTGCAAACCGAGGCACTCCTAATCTATATCCTGTTTTAGGGACAGGGGTAAAGTTGAAGACACCTATTATATAATCATCCTTGTCCTTTCCCTTACGGATAAAGGAGATGATACTTTCTTCATAATTTAAACAATCTATCCACTGAAAACCGTCATGGGAGCAGTCCTTTTCCCAGAGGGCTTTTTCTTTTTTATAAAATAAGTTGAGAGCCCTGGTGTATTTTTTCATCTCTTTATGCTTTGGATACTCTAAGAGATTCCAGTCAAGGTCTTCATAATATCTCCATTCTACGAACTGACCGAATTCCCCTCCCATAAATAGTAATTTTTTACCGGGATGAAGCATGGTATATCCATAAAAAGCCCTTAAATTGGAGAACTTTTCTTCATATGTACCTGGCATTTTGTCCAATAGTGACTTTTTGCCGTGTACCACTTCATCGTGGGACAAAGGAAGGACGTAATTCTCTGAGAATGCGTACATAAAAGAGAAGGTAATATAATTGTGATTCCACTTTCTATATAGGGAGTTAAGTTCCATATAAGCGAGCATGTCGTTCATCCATCCCATATTCCATTTATATGTAAAACCAAGTCCCCCCACATAACCCGGTTTTGTCACGAGGGGCCATGCAGTGGATTCTTCAGCGGCGATATAAACCCCGGGATATTCCTCAAGTATTGATTTATTCAGTTCTCTCAAGAACTCTACGGCCCACAGATTTTCATTTCCACCATACTCGTTTTTCAGTTCTGGATGGTCGCCTTTTTTACCGTAGTCTAGATAGATCATATTTGCAACAGCATCTATACGCAGACCATCTATGTGAAACTCTCTCATCCAATAAAGGGCGTTAGATATAAGAAAACTCTTTACCTCGTTTCTAGAAAGGTCAAAGTTTGCAGTTCCCCAGTCATAATTTTCTCCTAAAAGTTCCCACTGATATTCATAGGTTGGAGTTCCGTCAAATCTATATAAGGCGTGGCTGTCCTTACAAAAATGACCGGGAACCCAGTCTAGTATAACCCCTATATTTTTTTCATGCATCTTATCTACAAAATACTTGAAATCCTCAGGTGTCCCGTATCTGCTTGTTACAGAATAATAACCTGTCCCTTGATAACCCCAGGAAGCATCTAGGGGATATTCTGACACAGGCATTATTTCAATATGGGTATACCCCATATATTTTACATATTTGGATAGTTCATCAGCAATCTCCCTGTAGTTATAAAAACATTCATGATCTACCTCGATTATATTTGACGAATGGTCAATATTCTTTGTTTTATCATCTGGGAGTTTTTTCTGTTTCCACGAACCGAGGTGCAATTCATAAATATTCATAGGACTCTCATAATGGTTGGTGTTTTTACGTTTTGTCAGCCATTTACTGTCTTCCCAATTGTATTTTTCTAGACCGTGCACCACAGACGCGGTATTAGGCCTTAGTTCAGAATAGAAAGCATAGGGATCACTCTTTTGTATTCTCTCTCCAAACTGAGTTTCTATGTCAAATTTATAAATTTCCCCCTTAGTGATTCCATCTATTTCGAGTTCCCATATCCCCTCATTATTTACTTTTGACATGGGATTGGTAGAGGAATTCCAGTTGTTGAAATTTCCTACGACACTTACAGATTTTGCTCTAGGTGCCCATACCCTGAAAAAAGTTCCTTTTTTTGTCAGGTGTGCCCCCATGTATTCATAGGTTCTTTTGTGCTCTCCTCTATGAAAGAGGTATCTGTCTATTTCGGTTTTCTTGCTCATTGTACCTCCTCTCGGTTATAAATATGCCCTCTATAATAATACTTCAAATTATTAATTTTCTTTTTATATTTTTTCAGTTTTTTTTTACAAGGTTCATCTATATATACCAAAATCACTAAACTCTTACTGTTTTTTATATTAAAGAAGAGAAGGATTTATCTCCTCTTCTTTAATATGCCAATGACAGTTGGTTTTAAAATTTTTCTCTTCACCGAGGAAATTCAAAGAAAAATTTAGATTTTTTTCCAAATGTTGTTAACAATTATATCACCAATGGTATATTTAAATCAAATAGATATTTCCAAAAAAAACGAACTTTTTTTGGTTGAAAATTATTCGTTTTTCTCTTGAAATATTATATTAAAAAAGTAAAACTAGGTTTTATGGGATTTTTAATTGAAAATCAAAGAACATTAAGCAGTTAATAACAAAAAAACAGTCGAAAATTATTCCGACTGTTGATCTACTATTTTTCTTATACGGTTCATATAGTCCTCTTTTAGTACTTTTCTCTCTTTTCTTAATTTGAGTGATTCTTTCTGCAACTGTTCAAATTTTTTCATGTCTGGATCTTTGGAAAGCATACATCTATTCATTTCAGACCTCAAATCCCTCATACGATTGTTTATTTTGGACTCTTTATGGACAAGCTCTGCTCTGAGTTCCATCACACGTTCTTTTTGATCTGGACTCATATCATCATATAGAGTGCCATTTTTTATTGTTTTATACTTTCTTTGATTTCCTTTAAGGGGAGCTGAATCCACTGAGATCACTGAGACTATAAAAATAAAAATTAAACTTAATTTTTTTATCATATCTGTTCCTCCCCTCCTTCAAACCAGAAAACCAAACCTTTTTCTACTTTTTCCACTCCAAATTTATACCCATGGTTGCTCAAAATCTTTTTTACTATGGTCAGCCCGAGACCAGTCCCGCTGTCTCTTGTACGGGATTTATCAAGCCTGAAAAAGGGAATCCATAATTTTTCTAATTCCTCTTCCCCTATCTCACAGTCGTTGAAAATCTCAAATCTCAAATTTTTATTGATTTTCTTGAGTTTGATATGGATAGAGCCATGATCCTTGACATATTTTACAGCATTGCTGAGTAGATTTCTTATTACCATAGAGATCTTGTCGTAATCCCCGAGGATATGTCCTTGCTCTAATTCTGATTTTAAAATTACAGATTTTTTATCCATAAGCAGCTTGTTTATACTTATCTCTTTTTCTATTATCTCCTTGAGGTCTAGGTCTTCCATTGCAAAGTTCTCATAACCTTGTTCCATTTTTGATAGAAACAACAGTGATTTAACAAGCTTATCCATTTCTAAAACCTCATCCTGTATGATCTCAAGATAAAAATTCCTTGTTTTTTCATCAGGGGCTATGCCGTCTCTCAGTCCCTCAGTATAATTACTTATCACAGCTATTGGAGTTTTCAGCTCATGACTTACATTGGAGATAAACTCTTTTCTCATTTGATCTATAGCTTTTTCTCTCTCTATATCTTTTAGAAGTATCTTATTCGCCTCTAAGAGTTTTTCCTTAGCAGAGTTAATCTCCAAAATATTGCTTTCAAGGCTGTCTGACATCATGTTTATACTTTCTCCCAAGTCGCCTATTTCATCATTTGATTTTTTTATGAACCTTTTTGAAAAATCAAATCTTGCAACTCTATGAGCCAGATTTTGTATCTCTATCAGAGGTTTTGTTATTCTGCCAGAAAAAACTTTAACTAAAATAATACCCAGTATAAAAGCGATAAAAATTATTTTCATGTGATAAGCTGTTATTATGTCCATCTGTTCTCTCATAAAAGTTGTAGGCACACCAACTACCAGAAGTCTTTTACTATCATAGGCGGTATATAAAAGAAGGGTTTCGACTCTAAAAAATCTATCGATGCTTCTTTTGTAAAAATAAGTTCCTGGATTTTCCGAAAGTTCCAAAACTTCCTCTTCCCTTGTTCCGCTGTCCCTGAGAAGTTCAGGTTCTAAAAAATCAAAGGGAAGCAAATCAATCCGGACACCGGTTTCTTCCTCAAGCTTTCCTACATCTATGTCATAGCCTGCAGTTTTTATATATTCTGCCAGCTCTAGGAGTTTATCTTTTTTAACATTAAAATAATACTTTTCAAAATGTAATTCACTGAAAAGATACATTGATAAAGTTATTATCAGCATTATCAGTGATAGGAGGAAAAACAATTTATTTTTTATACTCACTTATGACACCTCAAATTTATAGCCCACGCCTCGTACAGTTTCGATATATTCTCCGCCAAGTTTTTTTCTTATTCTTTTTATCTGGGAATCCACAGCCCTACGGTCTCCCTCGTAGTCATATCCCCACAGTGAAGTTATTATTTTTTCTCTACTCAGTGCTATTCCTTTATTTACAACGAAATACAAAAGCATCTCATATTCTCTAGGTGACAGCTCTAAAACCTCTCCATCTAAAGTAACAACATGGCTGCTGTCATTTATGACCAGTTTTCCCATATCGATGATGGAATCATTATTATTTCTCCTCAAAAGAGCCTTAATCTTTGCCATCAAGATTTTAAGGGAAACAGGTTTTGTAACATACTCGTCGGTTTTGAGTCTATACCCTTTTAATATATCATCTTCATCACCCTTTGCAGTGAGCATTATTATAGGGACATTTTCCTGTTCGCTTCTTATCTCTCTACAGACGTCCCAGCCGTTTAATTTTGGCATCATTATATCTAGTATCACAAGGTCTATTTTGTTGTTAAAAAAAAACTCTATGGCTTGCTCGCCATCTTCAGCCTCTATAACGATGTATCCCTCTTTCTTTAAAAAATCTGAAGCAATTCTTCTTAATTTCCAGTCGTCCTCTGCAAGAAGTATTTTTTTGTCCATATTTTCCTCCAATCAAAATCTTTTAAATATTTTATTTCAAAGAGCTTTCTCTGCTATTATTATCCTCACCACATCAAAAAAAAGATCTCTTCTCTCGGTTATTTTAAATCCAACTTTTTCTATATTTTCTTGAGTCTTTCTTACCATAGAAGTTCCCAAAAAGAATTTTGACATAATGCTCATCACAAAAAGAAAGATGTTTATCAGCGGGTTTTCACTTCTCATATGCTCTAAAAAAAGCACCTTTCCTCCGGGCTTTATTACCCTGTATACCTCTTTTAGTCCTGCTATGGGATCAGGGACAGTACAGAATACACAAGTGGACACAGCACAGTCAAAACTATTATCCTCGAAACTCATAGCCTGTATATCCATTTCTTCGAGTTTTATATTTTTAATATTGTTTTTTTTTATGACTTCTTCTGATTTTTCCAACATTTTTTTGCTGAAGTCTATACCTGTCACTGAGATTTTTTCAGAGTAATAGGGAAGATTTACTCCTGTTCCCACACCTAGTTCTAGTACCTTTCCCGATGCGAGAGATATAAGACCTTTTCTGTATTTAGTGAAAAACATCATTTTTTCCATTCTATCATAAATTTTAGCTACTTTATCATATTTATCTTTTGTATTCATACAACTCCCCCTTTATACACTATTATCCTTTATTTGTGTGACGATTTTGTGTCAAAATTTAGAAAAGGCTGTCTCAGAAGGAAATAAAACTTCTGGGCCTCTTCTTCATTATATCCAGGTATTCCGTATTTTGGAGTTGAAACTTCCCCCTGAGGGGTGAAACTTCTGAAAATTTTGTCCCATATTATAAGAAAAGAGGAGTAATTTGAGTTGCTTTCTCTGTATTTTATAGAATGGTGTATTCTGTGGAGATATGGAGTTACGATAACTTTAGATAGCATAATGTCAAGGTTTATAGGAATTTTGATGTTGCTGTGGTGGAAATAAACGTTGCTGTTTAATATCACCTCGTACATAAGTACCGCCTCTACCCCAATTCCCAGTATTGCTATGGGCACCAGTCTAAAAATATTCCCAAAAAAAATCTCAATAACGTGAAATCTAAGGGCCGAAGTTGAATTTAAAAATTTATCTGTGTGGTGGACATTGTGAAATCGTCTCAAAAAATTTATATTGTGGAGAAGCCTGTGCCAGGTATAATTAATGAGATCTAGTAGGAGTATTTCCAGTAATAAAATCAAATTTTTATTTAGAGAAATCATGTTGAAAAGACCCAGATTGTTTTTTTCTAAAAATAATGCCACAGAATAGACTGTAAATATGGCAATAAGACGTCCCAAAATTGTGTTTATGATTCCGAGTTTTATATTTGTCCCATCGTGTTTCTTAGACCGTTTACTGCTGTCCATCTGAGGCTGGAATCGCTCCAGGGCGAAAAAAAACAAAAATATAAATAAAAGTAGCAGTCCTCTGTTCAATTTATTCACCCCCTTAAAAAAATTCTAAACTTATAAAAGAAATTATCTTTAACCAAAAACTTTTTTTATTTCTGAAAGTAAAAGAGATCTGATTTTATAATAAAAAAAAGTCCCTGATAACTCAGGGACTGACAGCTTAGTGTCTTTTTATTTTTAGATTTGTTTTTTCAGGGAGCTTGCTAAGATGTATATGTCTATGTTCTGCTACCAATGACAATCTATCTATAATAGCTCCTAAGTCTGATGAGTCAAATATCTCTTTAAATTTTTCTTTCTCTAATAAGGCATCTTTAAATTCATAGATACATGGACTTTGGGGTTTGAAAACTATGGCATCTGAATATATTTTTTCTCCTAATACCTCGCTTAAAAGATCTGCTACTGTCATGGTAAAAACACCCTCAACTTCCACAGTATTTCTCGAATGGCTTATTTCAGTACGATATTTTGACTCATACCTTTTTTCGATTGTGGAATAGGAATTTTGCATACTCATGTAATCCCCTCCTTAATATAAAGCATTTTTGTATCTATAAATAATCTACAATTTTTTTACGATATTCCTTTAAAAAAATAAAGCCTCTTTTAAAAGGCTTTATCAATATTTATAATCAAATTTTAATACCATTCTGCCGTCAGATTCATCCTCTATAGGGTTTATCAGATAATTTTCATAGGCCACCTCTAAGCTAAGGCCATTTATGTCCACACCGGCCCCAACACTATAGTATTTGTTGTCTGCAATGTCTGAAATAGCAGTCTCAGTAGAGTTCTCATCTGAGATATAGCTGTATCCCATATTCCCCTTTACATAAGGGGCGGCCTTTGTGCCATCATAAAGTTTGTATTTCATTTCTGCATATACCGGAGTGGCTTTTGATTCATTCATCAGCTGCAGAGTGTGTGAGGATACTCCCATCTGCATATTTTTGTATTCTATTCCCTTTAAGTCCTCAGAGAAGACTTGAAAGGAGATAATTGCAGAAAATATGAAAAATATAAGTGCTCTTCTCAAAACATTTTCCTCCGGTTAGCTGTACTAAGGGTCACAGATAAATTTTATCATCTTCTGAAAAATGTGTCAATTTTTAGTAGTTTTATTTAGATAGTAATTTACCCCTATAGAATTTTCTATATTTAAGATAGCTTCATTTTCCTTAAATAAATATTCCTCAATGAGGATAAATATATTTTGATCATCTTTGTAAACATATCTGAACTCTAAATCATCGATATGATTTCTGCTGCCACGGTTTTTTATAAAAAGCTCGTCTATTTTAAAGAATTTTTTTAAAGTCTGACCTTCTATTTTTTTTAGTAGGCATGGAAAGTGATCTTTTTTTAATATGATATCTGTTATTTCACATTTCATAACAACATCCCTCCCTTTAAGGAAGATATTCTTATTAAATTCTGACATCCTTTTTATATTTTCTATTACTGAGGTTTAAAATTTTAAAATAAGACAAATTAAAATGGGCTAAATCCAGCCCATTCTAACTTACTTGATCTCATCTTCCATATCAGTGTCTATTATATAGTCATGAAACTTTTCTTTTAATTCCAGTCTGTTTCTGAGCATGGTTTTTTCCATCTCACTTTGGATTTTTATTCTTTTTTCTGTGAGCATCTCTATTTTTTTCATGTCTGGATTTTTTGAGAGTATCTCTTTTTGCATCTTTATTTTGATCTCTCTCATCTGGAGTCGATACTCTTCATTTTCCTTTCTGTTGATAGTGTTATCTCTTCTAAGTTCCTGCTCCTGTTCCGGAGTAAGTCTCATATTGGACTGGATTCTTTTTCTGCCGGTGTTGTTCATCATGTTTTGTCTCATAGCACCATGAAAATCATCAATTTCAAATTTTTCTCTCAAGTGGATTCTGTAATTGAGCATCTCTTTTTCTCTTTTGATTTTAAAGGCCGCTTTTTTATTGATTAATTTATCTAATTTTTTCATGTTTGGTTTGTCCTTAAGGAGTTCTTTTTGCATATCCAGATCTGTTTCACGAATCTGGATCATATAACTTTTAAATTTTTTCATAGCCTCTTGATTCATTTTGTAAAATTCTTTCTGCTGCTCAGGAGTCAAAACCACAATCTGCTGGTGCTTCATGATTTGCTGACCAGTATTTCTCATATTTGAGTTTACCTGTGCCCCAGCCTTGGCAAAGGAAACTGCTGACATAGACAAGACCATAATAACTACCATTTTCTTCATATTCATTTTTATCATACTCCTTTCAAAATAATAGATTTGTAAGAAATTCCTCTAACACACAGCAATAGTACCTTCCTTTTGTGTCATTTCTATGTCTTTTATATGCCATTATAAAAAAGTTTAACCGGAATCATAGTAATGAAGATCTGTTTTTATTATGTTCTATAATGATATCCATTATTTTACTTAAGGTAGAACCTAACTTGGCCAGTCTTCTAGAGAATCTACTTTGTAGAAAGAACATAATCAAAATGAGGATAATCTTCAAAAAAAGTTAAAGTTTTTTGGAAGTTACCGTTAAAATATATCCCTGCGATTATAGCCATTGTAATAACTTCAGCATATTTCATTTTGGTTTGAGAACTCTCTTGATGTCCAGTAAGTTTAAGAATAAATTGAACAAATTCTAATATATTATAAATCTTATTTTTCATATTATGCACTCCTAAAGTTGCTACCTTTATTAAATTAAAGTATTGAATTTATAAGGATTCGTTACTTTTCTCTTGAAAGAAAAGTAACCAAAAGTTCAAGCCCGTGAAAAATCAGCTAAATGCCCTCGGAAATCCACTAGCAATAAGGAAACTCAGAAAACAAGTTTCTGAGAACCAGAAAATATACTCGTATCACTCGTTATTTTTTGGCTACTCGCTACGCTCAGACAGTCAAATTTATCTAAGGATTCCACTTCGGTCATTCTTAACGCTGATTTTATCAATGGCAAGTGAAAAGAGATAAAAAACCACTCAAAAAAGAAAGTATAAATACTTTTGGGTTCAACTCTATGAAACTCTCTCTTTTTCTCTGTGTCCTCTGTGGCCAAAAGGTTTTTTTATTATTCGTGTTAATTTCCCTATCTTTTATTGGTGTCCATTCGTGACAAAATCTTTTGACTTTAATATCGCTCTCCTCCATGATACTCTCTTCTTTTCTCTGTGACCAAAAGCTTTTGTCCTTATTCGTGTTAATTTCCCTATCTTTTATTGGTGTTCATTCGTGATAAAATCTTTTGACTTTAATATCCCTCTCCTCCGTGATACTCTCTTCTTTTCTCTGTGACCAAAAGCTTTTTTCCTTATTCGTGTTAATTTCCCTATCTTTTATTAGTGTCCATTCGTGACAAAATCTTTTGACTCTGATATTCAGATAAATTCAGTAATTTATAATAATTTTTTTTAAGTAGCAACTTGGGTTAATTTATAGCTACACATTTGAAAAATAGGAATAAAGGTATATAAAAACCAACAACTCTAAAAACAAAAAAAACTTTATTATATTTTTAAAAAGGAAGCACTTTTTAATTTGACAATCTAGGAATTTAAAAGTTTTATAAAGGTTATTAAAGGATTTTTATGATATTTTTTTAAAATACTATATGAGGTTTTCTGAAATAAGTAAAACCAAGTGATTTTAATAGAAGAGTATTAGATTTTTTCAATTTATTCCTAGTTTAAGGAACTTTTCAGCACTTATATTAATTTAGTGAGGTGAGAATATTATGAAAGCAGTTATTTTAGCAGGAGGTTTAGGCACCAGACTCAGTGAGGCGACTCATTTAATCCCAAAGCCAATGGTAGAGATCGGCGGTAAGCCAATTTTATGGCATATAATGAAGACATACTCTCACTATGGTATAAATGAATTTGTAATATGTCTTGGGTACAAGAGTTATATTATTAAAGAGTGGTTTGCTAACTATTTTTTACACAGCAGCGACGTTACAATTGACCTGTGGGATAACAGTATTGAAATCCACGACAACCATTCAGATCACTGGAAAGTAACTTTAATTGATACTGGCTTGCACACAATGACTGCTGGAAGAGTAAAAAAAATCCAGAAATATATAGGTGAAGAAACCTTTTTATTGACTTACGGAGATGGTGTAGGAGATATTGATATTCATAAATCCATAGAACATCACAGGAAATCCCGGAGGTATCTCACCGTTACGGCTTATAAACCCCAAGGTAAATTTGGTTCTCTTGAGATGGACGAAAAAGGAAATGTTACTTCATTCACAGAAAAACCAAAAGGTGATGGCATGTGGATAAATGCTGGATACTTTGTTTGTGAGCCTGAATTTTTTGATTATCTTGATGGTGACAACATGATGTTAGAGAAAAAACCTCTTGAAACATTAGCAAAAGAAAATCAGATGACATCCTATATCCATGACGGATTTTGGAAACCTATGGACACACTAAAAGACAACAATGAATTGAATGATATGTGGAATTCTGGAAATGCACCATGGAAATTATGGGATTAAAAACAAAAAAAATTAAAATTCTCTATTTTTTATAACTTTTTTGGCTTCGAGCTAGAAGTTAGGGGGGAAATATGAAACTCTACAATGACTTTTATCGTGACAAAACAATATTGGTTACGGGGCACACTGGATTCAAAGGTTCCTGGCTTTCAATCTGGCTTAAAAATCTTGGTGCTGAAGTTATAGGTTATGCACTTGATCCCTACACAACAAAAGATAACTTTGTTCTTTCAAATCTTCAGGAAAAAATGATCGATATAAGGGGAGATATAAGAGATATAGAAAAACTTAAGGCAGTCTTTGAAAAATATAAACCAGATATAGTTTTTCATCTAGCTGCCCAACCTCTTGTGAGGCTCTCCTACGATATGCCTGTAGAAACCTACGAGATCAATGTAATGGGCACAATAAATATCCTTGAATGCATAAGAAACACTGAGAAAACAAAGGTTGGTATAATGATTACCACAGATAAGTGTTATGAAAATATGGAGCAAATTTGGGGTTACAGAGAGAATGATCCCATGGGAGGCTATGATCCTTACTCCTCTTCCAAAGGTGCGTGTGAAATAGCCATAAGTTCGTGGAGAAGATCTTTTTTTAATCCTGAAGACTATAAGAATCATGGAAAATCTATTGCCAGTGTAAGGGCTGGAAATGTAATCGGCGGTGGAGACTGGACGCAAGACAGGATAATCCCAGACTGCATCAGAGCTCTAGAAAAAGGCCTCCCTATAGAGCTTAGAAACCCACAAGCAGTGAGACCCTGGGAACATGTCTTAGAACCCCTAAGTGGATATATGCTTCTTGGAGAAAAACTCTGGGGAAATTCAACATATTCTGAAGGTTGGAACTTTGGTCCTGAACTTGATTCCATTATCAATGTAGGTTTAATAGCTGAAAAGCTATTAAAATTTTATGGCGAAGGTACTGTAAAGGATATCTCAGATCCAAATGCTCTTCATGAGGCTAATTTATTGATATTGGATATTTCAAAATCAAGATTTAAATTGGGATGGAAACCAAGATTGAGTATAGATAAAGCTTTAGAGATGACAGTAGAATGGTATAAAAATTATAATAAAAAGAACGTGTATAACCTTTGCCTAAATCAGATAAAAGAATTCATAAAATGCGGAGGTGAAATATGAAACTTATCAAGACAGACCTTGAGGGAGTTTTCATTATAGAAAATTTTCATGCAGAAGATGATAGAGGAAGCTTTACCAAAACATATCACAAAAATTTCTTTACAGAAAATAAACTGTGTGACGAATTCAAAGAAAGCTTTTATTCTGTTTCTCAGAATAATGTGATTAGAGGAATGCATTTTCAACTTCCACCTCACGATCACGAAAAATTGGTATATGTACTCAGGGGAAAAATCATCGATGTAATTTTAGACCTCAGAAAAGATTCCAAAACATACGGGAAACATATATCTGTAGAATTGTCCGAAAAAAACTGTCATTCGGTATATATTCCCAAAGGATGTGCTCATGGGTTCAGATCTTTAGAAGACAATTCTACTACAGTATACAATGTTGCGACTATGCATAATCCTGAAAGTGATTCAGGTATCAGGTGGAACAGCTTTGGTTTTAACTGGAAAACTGATTCTCCAATAGTGTCACAAAAGGATAGAAATTTAACCGTCTTTAAAGAATTTGAAAGTATAAATCCATTTTAATTATGGGGGGTTCTGATGAAAAAGAAAGCAATTATAACAGGGGGAACAGGTTTTGTAGGCTCTAACCTTTCCAGGGAACTTTTAAAACAGGGATGGGAAGTTTTTATAATTTCACAAAAAGAATTTGGATATAAAAATATCGAAGATATAAAAAATAAATTGAATATTTTTGAATATGACGGTAATATTCAAAAACTTATAAATTTTTTTAAAGATTCAAAAGCAGATGTTGTTTTTCATCTTGCATCTGTTTTTATTTCAGAACATAAAACTGACGATATAAATCTTCTCATAGACAGCAATTTGAAATTTGGAACACATATTCTTGAAGCCATGAAGGAATCAGACACCAAACTTATTATAAATACAGGAACTTCCTGGCAGCATTACAATAATGAAGATTATAATCCTGTCTGCCTTTATGCCGCCACAAAGGAATCTTTTGAAAAACTTATGGAGTATTATATCCAGGGGGAGAGTATAAGAGCCATCACTTTAAAATTATTTGATACTTACGGAGAAACAGATACTAGACCAAAGCTCATAAATTTATTAAGTAAATTTTCAAAGGAAAAAACCCAGCTGGACATGTCCCCGGGAGACCAGGTTATAGATCTAGTTCATGTTGATGATGTAGTAAACGCTTTTATAAAGGCTTATGAATACCTCTCAGAAAATAATAAAATAAAATATGAAAAATATGCTGTGAGTTCCGGCAAGGAATTAAAACTTAGAGAACTTATATCTATATATGAAGAGATAACAGGAAATAAGATATTGGTCAACTGGGGAGGACGTTCTTACAGAAAAAGAGAGGTTATGAATTTGTGGAGAAATTTTAAAAAACTCCCAAACTGGGATTGCACTATTGATATAAATGAAGGGCTAAAAAGAATGCCACATTAACTTATTATTCTTATCATATTCTAATTAAAAGAGGAGAATATATGGATAAATTTATTCTAGAAAAAGAATTTACAGAAGGTTTAAAGCTGATAAAAATGAATCCCTTTAAAGATGAGAGAGGGGAATATGTAAAAAGCTATAGTGACAGAGAACTTGCTTTATTAGGTATAAATACCAAATTTCTAGAAGACAATTATCTCGTTTCTAAAAAAGGTAGTATTCGTGGGCTTCATTATCAAATAAAAAACCCTGAAGCAAAACTTATCAGATGTCTTAAAGGAAAAATAATGGATGTAACTGTGGACCTCAGAAAGGATTCACCTACATATAAAAAGGTATTTAAAATTATTCTTAAGGAGGGAGATAACCGCATTTTGATGGTTCCAAAAAGTTTTGCTCATGGATTTATCAGCCTTACCGATTCAGTTGTATTTTATAAAAGCTCTAACTATTATTTTCCTGGTGATCAGTATGGAGTTTCTTTTTTTTCCAACGAAATTAATTTAGATAAAATCTTAAAACAGGAAGGAATTAAAGATAAAATAATCACGGAAAAAGACAGAAATCTTTTAAAATTGGAGGATCAAAACTTTTTTTAAAAAATATCACAATGAATTTTAACTTTGTATTTTTTTAAGTCTTGAATTGTATAATTAAAATTGAACAGTTGCTCTTTACCAAATATTATTTTTGAGGTGATATAAACATGGAAAATAGAAAATTGATAAGCGTTGTAGTTCCATTTTATAATATCGGAAATTATGTTATAAAAACTATCGATAGCTTAGAATCGCAGACCTATAGAAATTTTGAGGTGATATTTGTAGATGATGCTTCCTATGACAATAGTTTAAATATTGTTGAGGAATATCTAAATAAAGTGTCCTTTAAATATAAAATTATACATCTATCAAAAAATAAAGGTGTGAGCAATGCTAGAAATATTGGATTAGATAATTCAAAAGGAGAATATATCTACTTTTTAGATTCTGACGACTATATTTCTGAAAATACATTTGAAAAGATTATAGAAATATTTTCCTGTGAAAATCCTGATATTATATTTTTCAAATTTAAACGTGTAGATGAAAATGGAACTCTTATTGAACACTATAACGATAAATTTAAAGATGTGAACAGGATTGAAAATAGCAAAGATATTTTAATAAAATATCTAAATTTAGAAATCTTTATATATACTTGTAGTGTGATCTATAAAAAAGAGGTAATCAATAATTTCTATTTTAATGAAATTGAATATATAGAAGATCAAGATTTTATCATTAGAACTTTACTAAATGCCAATAGAATAGGATATATTGATTCGGAACTTGTTAAATACACCTGCAGAGAAGGTTCCATAATGAATAGCGGATTTAATTTAAAGTTATTAAGTAAAGCAAAGCTCTTTGACACTTTATACAATCAATATAAAACAAGTGATAATGAGTTAAGCAGACTATTTGCCAAAAGAAGGGCAAGAGAAATATTATTTATAACTAGAACTTATATAAAAAATAGATTAGATTTAAAAATTAGAGAGATAAATACTTTTATTAAAAAAAATATTTTATCAAATGAAATAGTTTTCTATCTTGATAAGAAATATCTTAAAGAATTAAGTAAAAAAGATCTTATTCAAATTTTATTACTTAAGCATTTTCCTACTTTATTCATAAAAATAGTGGCATTTTATTATAACTTTATAATATCAAAACAATTGAACTACTTGAAAGAAAAAATACGATTTCATGAAACCCATATAATCGAAAACAAAAGAAATATTTAAGTTAAATATTAAGTAACTGCAAAGTATTGTTAAACATTTCTAATATTGGTCCATATTAATAAATCAAAATTACTGAACGTAAACTTATCTTGGAAAGGATAAGGAGCACATGACTGTGCTGAATATAAATTTTCTATAGTTCGTTAACTTCCTCATAAAGTAGTTATATAGAAGTAACTTAGAGGGTATACATAATTTTTAACTTCAAATAAAATAATCTCTTAAAAATCAAGTAAATAAAGGGAAAGTATCTAGATAAAAAATTATTTATACAATACTTTGATATTGTTTAACAGGATTATTTCCTATACTAAAACGGAGGGATATATATGAGCAAGGATATAGTGATTTTAGGAGCTGGCATTTCCGGCATATCTGCATCTTATCATTTAAAAGAAAAAAATATTTCTTCTGTGATTTTTGAAAAAAATTCTTCTTGGGGTGGTTTACTAGATAATTTTAAAATTAACGGGTTCAGATTCGACAGGTTTGTACATTTGTCCTTTGCAACAGATGAACATGTAAAAGAAATATTTACGAAATCTTCTGATTATCATACTCACGTACCTGACCCATTTAATTACTATAGTGGATATTGGATAAAACACCCTGCTCAAAATAATCTCTATCCACTTCCGGAAGAGAAAAAGAAAAGAATAATAGATGACTTCAAACGCAGAGAAAAAAAAGAGATCTCAGAAATAAAAAATTATGAGGAGTGGCTTAGAGTTCAATTTGGAGATTATTTTTCAGAAAATTTTCCTATGCCATATACCAGAAAATACTGGACACTGGAAGCTAGGGACATGGAAACAAAATGGATTGGGAAAAGAATGTACAGGCCTACTTTGGAAGAGGTGAAAAAAGGCTGTGAAACAGCAGAAACTCCAGTTACTTATTATGCAAAAGAGATGAGATACCCTAAAAAGGGAGGATATAAATCTTTTCTCACAAGTATGGTGGGCGGACTTAATATTCGCCTTAATAAAAAAGTAATAAAAATTAATTTGGAAAAACATAAAATTTATTTTTCAGACGGTACTCAGTGTAAATATAAAAAACTTATCTCTAGTCTGCCGCTGCCTGAGATTTGTAAGCTCATAGAAAATACTCCTGAAGAAGTTTCTTCAGCTTCCGAAAAACTTTTATGTACTTCAGGTTATCTTGTTTCCCTTGGATTCAACAGGCCCGATATAGCAAAAAATTTATGGTTTTATATATACGACGAAGATATATTAAGTGCTAGGGTATACTCACCTAGTTTAAAATCTTCCGATAATGCTCCTGAAGGATGCAGCTCCCTTCAGGCTGAAATTTATTTTTCAAAATACAAGAGAATATCCCTTTCGGAAGAAGAAATCTTACAGCATACCATAGATAAGCTAATTAAAATGAAAGTGTTTGAGGAAAAAGACCTGGTGGTAAAATCCATAAAAAAAGAAGATTATGCAAATGTAGTTTTTGATCATAGGATTTATGAAAACAGAAAAATAGTTTTAGATTTTTTAAAAAAAATGGGGATTATATCGGTGGGCAGATTTGGAGAATGGAAATATTTATGGAGTGATCAGAGCCTTATAAGCGGACAGATGGGAGCAGATAAGCTTATAAAAGAAATGTCTAAATAATTTGATATTATAATAATATATTAAATATTTAGAAAAGAAACTTATTTATTATTTACTGATGTTTCGCGGTCTTAAAGGTTAATAAAAACAAGGAACATAAAAATAAATATTCATATTTCAACCAAATTTATGATGGAAATTAGCTTAGAACTTATATTTCAGAGAAATTCTCTCTTAGTTTAGAGTTAGTTAATTTGAAGAACGTAGTATTCTCAGTAATTCTAGTTGCGCGAAACATCAGTTACTTAGTATAAATCTAATAATTGAGGAGTTTTTTTTTAGGAGGAATTACAATGACTAATCTATTGGATTATGAAAACAATTTCTTAAAAATTGAATCTATAGAATCTAAATTAATTTACGGTGATTTAAACTTCAATAAAAATCCCGCGTTAACGATAGCGATCCCGACATATAAAAGACCATTATTATTGAAAGAGGCATTGGACAGTGCTTTAAACCAGATAGACTATATAGATTACGAAGTTATTGTTGTAGACAATGATTCAGATTCTGATACTGAAACAGAAAAATTAATAAAAAGTTATAATAATCCTAAACTTCTTTATTATAAAAATGAAGTAAATCTTGGTTTAGTTGGAAATTGGAATCGTTGTATTGAATTAGCTAGAGGAAAATGGTATTCAATGCTCCATGATGACGATTTACTTGCAGAAACATTTCTAAAAGAAGCCGTTAAAGTTTTGGACAAAAATCCAAATATTTCATTTTTAAAAGTAAATAATTTGATCCTTGATGAAAGAGATTTGACAAAAAAAGATAGATTGAAACTTAAATTCATAGAAAAAATCAAAAATTTAAGGAAAAAATTAAGAAGACTGAAAGAAGTAGATTACATTATAAACAATCCTATGAATGGACCTGTTGGAATAATTATGAAGAAAGAAAATGCAATGTCTCTTGGAGGATTTAGCGAAAGAGCATACCCAGCTCTTGATTATGTATTTTTCACAAGATATTTTTTAAAGTATGACACATATTTCTATAATAAAACCCTCTGTTATTATAGAATATCAAAAAATGAAAGTTTTAAACAAGGAGTTATGATTTCTTGTGCAAAAATAAATTATTATGTGATTCAAGAATTAATAAATCCACATTTTTTCAAGAAAATTATTTTTAAAAAATATCCTTTATACTATGTGCTAATAACTGCGAAAAAAGTGAAAAATTATTTAAAATTAAACATTACAGAGGAAGAATTAAGTTTTTTAAAAGAAAACAACCATTTAAACTTTTTTTGGTTCCCTTTCTACTGGTTTATTAGAGTAGTTTGGTTTTTTAAAACTTGCATATTTTAATTAAATATTTTGATTTGATTTATAGATTCAATTTACGGGGGGAGGGGGAAATACATGATTATGGAAACTGACCAAAATAATTATAATAACACTTATTCCAATCCAAATATAGAAAATAAAGAGAAAAGCCTTATGGAGCTATTTTTTATTTTAGTAAGAAAAAAAAATCTAATAATTTTAATAACACTACTTTCAATTACACTAGGAATAGCTTATGTACAATTTTTAAATCAAGATGTATATAAAGCCGAAGTTACTCTTATGGTTTCTAGCAGAGGGGTATATGCATCAGATAGACCAGATGATTCAGAGATAGCTACGAATCAACAATTAGCATCTTCGTATACCGAACTAGCTAAAAGTAAAAATTTAGCAAAAAATGTGATAAGGGAACTAGATTTGGATATTGAACCTGAAGACATGAGAAAATTTATAAAGGTAACCCCTATAAAGGAAACTGAATTCATAAAAATAAGTTATACAGATAAAGATCCTCAGAAAGCAACCCTCATCGTAAATGAAATATCTGATGAATTCATAACGAAAATAAGAGAAATAATGTATTTTGACAACCTGAGGATAATAGAAGCTGCTGAAGTACCTGAAAAACCTGCAGGATTTGGAAGGGTATTGATAATAGAAATTTTTGCAGTATTTGGAATTATCTTTGGAATTTTTACAGCTTTTATAAATGAATTCTTTTTTAGCAATATAATAAATCCAGAAGTCCTTCGGAAAATTATGATGTGTGATGTTCTCACTAACATTCCAGATTTTAAACATCTAAAATTGAAACGTGGGAAAGACAAAAGCAACTTATTTTTCAAAGAAGGTCAACAAAATCAAGTGACTGAGGCTTTTAGGGTGCTCCGAACAAACATCCATTTTATAGAGTCTAAAAAAAATAATATCTTATTGACCACCAGTTCTGTTCCCAACGAAGGAAAAAGTTTTGTTGCTGCAAATTACGCCATGAGTGAAGCAGCCATAGGTAAAAAAGTTCTTCTTATGGACCTTGATATAAGAAAACCCAGAGCTCATGTAAACTTTGGACTGAATTATCGTTCTGGAATGGAGGAAGTTTTATTGGGTAAAAAGAGTGCAAGTGAAGTTATAGTAAAGATAGAGAAGAACCTTGATCTAATTCCTTCAAAGCACTTAAATAATAACGTGACAGAACTGATTTTTGGAAATGTGATTGAAAAAACATTAAAAGAATTGGGTTCTCAATACGACTTAATAATTATAGACACCCCACCTTTAACAGTAGCAACAGATGCAGCCATACTCTCCAAGTACTCCGATGGAGTGATCTTTGTAAATGGATATGATATGACAACCCATAAAGATCTGTTGCATGCAAAAAAAATACTGAGTAATGCCGGAGCAAATATATATGGGATGGTAGTAAATAAAGTAAAAAAAGATGGCTATCAACACGGTAATTACGGTTACTACAACCACAATTATAAACATTATGAAAATTATATAAAAACTAAATAATAATTTTTACCAATGAAATATTAAATTATATACCTGAATTCATCTAGAGTTTATTTCTGATTTTTATGTGTAATTTAAGATACCAAATATATAAGGAATTTTTAAATTATAAAAAAACTCACATAGAGTAAATTCAACTCCATAAAACAATTACTGTTAAGATTATTTATACCTCTATTGAATTTAACTAGATTAATTAGGATTAAAAAAAGGAGTGTTTAAAAATGAAAATAATACAAGTGGTTGAGTGTTTTGGAGGGGGAGTGTATTCATTTTTAACAGATCTCTGTAATAATTTAGTCATAGGAAATGAGATTATAATAATATACTCTCAAAGGGAAGAAACCCCAAAAAATTTCAAAAATGATTTTGATCCAAGTATTCGGTTTATTAAACTTGACTTGAGTTTAATAAACTGGATAAATGCATCTTTAAAACTTGCAAAGATAATAAAAAAGGAAAAGCCTGCAGTAATTCATTTACACTCGTCAAAAGCTGGTTTTATTGGAAGAATAGCAAAATTCATTTCAAATTACAGAGGAAAACTATTCTATAATCCTCATGGGCTCTCCTTTTTAAGATTGGATTTATCAAAAAAAATCAGAAAAATACTTTTTTTAGCAGAATACTTTCTTGCAAAATTTGGAGGAATTATTATTGCTGTATCCAATTCTGAACTGAATGAAATAAAAAAAATTAGTACTAATTCAATTTTAATAAATAATGGTGTAAATATAGATAAATTAGAAAAAGAATTAAAAAGTATAAATACCGAGAAAACAGATACAAAACAGATTATAGTTGGAACAGTGGGCAGGATAGTATTTCAAAAAAATCCAAAATTGTTTAATGAAATTGCAAAAGAATTTCCAGACTTTAAATTTATTTGGGTCGGTGATGGAGATTTAAAATCTGAGCTGATTGAAGACAATATTAAAATTACGGGATGGTTAAGCAGGAAAAATACACTAATAGAAATGTCAAAATTTGATATATATATACAGACTTCTCTTTGGGAAGGACTTCCGATTTCTATTTTAGAAGCACTATATTTAAAAAAACCAATTATTGTTAATAATGCTATAGGAAATATAGATACCGTCCAAAAAAATGGATTTATTTGTAGCAGCAAGACAGATTTTTTAAAAGCACTTTATTTTTTAAAAAATAAAAATGTAAGAGAGAATCTAGGCAAAAAAAGTTTTGAATATTTAAATCTAAATTTCAATGCAAAGGATACTTTAAAAAAATATAAAAAATTATATAATTTAATATAGCTCTCAGAATATCATTGAGATAAAAATCTAGGTGATATCTAAAATAAAAAAGGGAGAAACATTATGAAGTATATATATATATACACTAGATACGGCCTGGCCTTAGGTGGTGTAGGCATTGCTCTTATGGAGATTTTAAAAAGACTTAATGAGTTAGATGGAATAAAATTGAAATTAATTGTAGAAAAAGAACTGTTTTTTGAATCGGATTTAACAGATAAAGTCCCTCATGATGTTGAAATAATGTACTTGAAAAACCAAAATGCTTATGAAAATCTTTTTTTAGTAAAAAAAATGAAGGAAATTTTAACTTCTACAAAATCTAGCAAAACTAAAATTCTTATAATTCGATCAATAGATAGAATAATTAACAGGATTAATGTAAAAAACACATTAAAAAATGAAAATATTGATATTCTAATTGATTTTGACATGTCACTATGCGGAAAAATAAAAATGATAAAGGCTCTAAAAAAAATAGTCTGGATTCATAACTATATTAATATTTATCCCTGGTATAGCTGGAAAAATAACGTTAAACATTATGATAATATTGTGGTAACTTGCGAGGAATCAAAAAAAACAATCTTAGAAAACAATAAAACTTTAGGAAATAAAATAGTTAAACTTTACAATCTTATTGACTTTGATAGGGTTATAAAGTTGAGTTTGCAAAATTTTTCACTTAATGAGTTAAATTTTATAAAAGATAAATATATCATATCCGTTATGAGATTAGATTCAAAACAAAAAGATTTTGACACCTTAATAGGTGCTCATAAATTATTGAAGAAAAAAGGTATAAAAGTTAAACACTACATTATTGGGGGGGGACCAGATAAACACTATATTGAAGAGAAATTAATAGAAAATAACCTTAATAATGAACTAATTTTATTAGGTTCTAAAGAAAATCCGTATCCTTGGATAAAAAATTCTTTGTTTTTGGTCCATAGTTCAAAGTATGAAGGTATGGCCATTGTTTTAGTCGAAGCAATGATTTTAGAAGTCCCCGTAATATCAACCTCTTGTCCCGTAGGCCCTAGCGATGTTTTGGATCATGGAAAACAAGGAGTTTTAGTTAAGATGGGGGATCCATCAGATCTTGCACAAGCAATACATTCAATGTTGTTTGACAAGAAAAGTAGAGAAGAATTTAAGAAAAAAAATAAAGAGTGGTTAAATGAATTCCATTCCTCAAAATCCTTGAATACATTAAAAAATGTATTAGATTTGAATTAATAATGATCAGGTGCTATGACCCATTTCTAATATTAGCTGAATGAAATCAACCTATAAAATTAAATTAATAAAAAATTTTAGTAAAAATAAATAATTTTTTTAAAAAAAATCAATTTTTGATTCCACATATAGAATTAGTTTTGTAATGAGGAAGGAGATTGCAATGAAAAGAACTGCATGTCAATTAATACAAATTTTAGATAATCTAACTTTAAAAAAAAACAGAATTATATTTCATAGCTATCCAGATTACTCAGATAATTCTTATGCCTTATTTAAATATTTTTTAAAAAAAAAATTAAAATATGAAATCATTTGGTTAGTAGATAAATGTCCTTTGGATGAAATTAAAGAAAAAATAAAAAAAGAATTTGGTGTAAATATAAAAGTATACAAAAAAAGTTCAGTAAGTGGTATTCTGAGTTATTTGAGCTCAAAATATGTTTTTTTTACTCATGGACTATACGGAGGAATAGTTTCTGGAAAAAATAAAAAAAGAATCAATTTATGGCATGGGATGCAATTAAAAAGAATGGGTAAATTAGATAAAAAAGATAGTTTAAATAAGAATTTTACAAAACAGGATTTTGTAATAGCCACATCCAACCTATATAAAGATATAAATTCTGAAATGTTTAATTTAAAAAAATCTAATGTTTTGATTACTGGACAACCTAGAAATGATTTGTTATTCGAAGATACTAATTTTTTTAAAAAAACTGGTATCAATAGTGATATTTATAAAAAATTAATTATATGGATGCCAACTTATAGAAATGCTATTGATGGAAAAAGAAACGATGGATTAAATCAAAAAAACTATATCTCTATTTTTAAAATTTCAGAATTAGAGGAATTGAACGAATTTTTAAAGAAAATGGAAGTTTTTTTATTAATAAAAATTCATCCAATGGATATTATAAATAAATTGTCAATAAAAAATTATTCTAACTTATTAGTTTTAAAATCCGGTTATTTACAAAAAATAAATGAACAATTATATCCGTTATTAGGAAAATTTGATGCTCTAATAACGGATTATTCATCAGTATATGTAGATTTCCTGATATTAAACAGACCTATCGCATTTGTTAATACAGATGAAGAGCAGTATTCTAAATATAGAGGATTTGTTTTTAAAAACTATAAAGAATATATGCCGGGAGAATTTATAAAAACCAAACAATCTTTTTATAAATTTATTCAAGATTTAGTTAACGAAAAAGATAAATATTATCTAAAAAGATCAAGAGTAAACAAAGCCTTTAATAAATATTTTGATAATAAATCATGTGAGAGGCTTATAGAAAAATTGAAACTATAAATATTAGTATGTTTCCGTCTGATCTGTATTTAAAAAGTAATTTTTTAAACAATTTGAATAATATGAAGGTAGTGATAAACATGTATATTTTAATTTTATTATATTTTTCACTTAGAAGTTTTTTCATTTTACCAAATGGGTTCATTCAAATTTTTGATGTTTTTTTTATATTAAATTTTTTCTTATACATACTGAAAAGAAAAAAATTTTCGAGCGAAGAAATAAGATGTCTAACTCCTTTTATTTTATTTATAGGTTTAGTATGCTTAGTAAATATTATATGGTCCATATATGATGAAGATTTTAGTTATTTAAAATCAATATTATTTTATTTCTATAATCTATTTTTCGTATTAGTAAATTTGAGACTCTTTCTGGAAAATAGTACCTTGTACAAAAAATATCTCGACAAAGCGGCGCTGATAAATTTAGTTATAAATTTAATCCTTCTAACTTTGGGTCTTGGAAGACATTGGCAGGGTCGAAATTACTTGTACTTTGGAGACCCCAATCAAATGAGTTATTTTTATGTATCGACAATATTGATCTCAAATTTACTTGATTTAAAACATAAAAATATAATTTCAATACTGTCGTTACTATTAATAATAATGACAAGTTCAAGGTCTGGTTTATTAGTCGTTAGCAGTTATTATATTCTTTTGATTATAAAGAGTAGAAATAGTCTTATAAAAAAAAATCAGACTAAAAATTTAAAAAAAATTATCATAACAATTTTTATATCTATCAGTTTTTTAACTATTTATCACCAAGAAATTAATGAACAATTGGCATTTACAATAAGTAGATTTGGAGAAAGCGGCGATGATGATACTCTGTTTTCAAGAGGGTGGGACAGAATTTACTTTTATCCTAAATATGTTATCCTTGGATCAGGTGAAGGGGGGTATGAAGATGGTCAGAAGTTTTCAAAATCAGTTTTTCATTCTACATTAGAAACCCATAGCACCTGGGCAAATATAATACTATCATATGGAGTGCTAGGTTCTTTTTTGTTTTTAAATATAATTTATAAATTTTTAAAATATAGAGACTGGTATTTATATTTTATACCATTATTCTTAAATGGATTGTCTAAGGTAGACACTAGGCAAACTACTTTTTGGTTCATAATTATTTTGATGATTTATTTTTCTAAAAATAATAAGCAAAAAAAAATACAATAGTCACAATATATAAATAATCAAACTATAGCGATAAACAAAATAAGGTTATTAAGGATGATTAAAATGGCTATAAAAAATGAAATTAAATCTGGATTATTTATAAGGTTCATAAGCAGATACTGTGGAGTGGTGGTTCAGGTAATAACCATGGGAATTCTAGCAAGACTCCTATCACCTAAAGAATTTGGTGTTATTGCTGTTGTTACAGTATTTATTCGTTTTTTTGAATTATTAAGCCATATGGGACTAGGTTCTGCAATTATTCAAAATAATGATTTGAATGACAAAGACCATTCTGCAATTTTTAGCTTTACAATTATCGCTGGAATATTTTTTGCATTTTGTTTTTATAACTTTTCATATGTCATAGCAAAATTTTATTTAAATGAAGAATATATAAAAATCTGTAAGTATTTATCTATTAGTGTACTATTTTCTTCTTTTAATATAGTCCCAAAATCTCTAATGAGAAAAAAATTTAAATTAAAAAAAATGGGTATAATTGAAGTTAGTGCCGATATAATTTCTGGGCTAGTGGCTATTTATTTGGCATATAATAAAATAAGTTATTATGCATTAATTTGGAAATCTAATTTAAGATTAATAATTCTTTTTACCTTTCAGTATATATTTTCTGAATTAAAATTTAAATATATCTTAAATTTAAAACCTATACTTAAAATAGCAAAATTTTCAGTATGGCAGTTTTTATCAGATTTTACAAGTTTCTTTTCAATTAACTTAGGTAACATACTTATCGGTAAATATATTGGATTAGTAAATTTAGGTTATTATGACAAAGCATATACACTAATGTCATATCCTACATATAATTTATTATATGTCATAAGCCCTGTACTGCATCCTGTATTGGCCAAATATCAAGATGAATATAAAACCATATATAATTCTTATTTAAAAATAATTAGGATCTCTACTTTAATAGGTATGCCCCTGTCCGTATACCTTTACTTTACTGCAGAAGAATTAATAAAAATTGTATTTGGACAGCAATGGATTCAAAGTGTTCCTATATTTAAAATACTAGCCCTATCTATTTGGGTTCAGATTTCCTTGTCATGTAGTGATTCTATTTTTAAAGTCACAGGAAGAACAGATTATTTATTTTTAAAAACATTTCTTAGTAATATTTTTATGGCTTTGGGAATTTTTTTCGGAATACAACATAAAAGTTTAAATATAATTGCATATGGGATGTTGTTTTCATTTTTTATTAGTTTTTTTATTAATTATTGGATAATTTTCAAAATTATTTTTAAGAGCAGACTTAAGTTATTTTTTAATGAATTGAAAAGTTCAATTATTATAACAATAATTATTTTTGCACTTTTGAGTATAATTAGTAGTCATCTCTATCTAAAAAATATTTATTTTCTATTTTTAATAAAAAGTTTGATCACATTTATTGGTTTTATAGTTGCCTTATTTTTTACTAAGGAATCAAAGTTTATATTTAACATTTTTTTTAAAGACAATATACTTCTATTAAAAAAATAACGTATAAACCTTCATTTTTTAATAAAAGTCAATGATTTTAAAATTATTTTGATAAGGCATACTGAAATAGCTGTCTATTATTAGATTTGTTAATACATCTAACAGAAAACACTAAATAGAAAGGATTAATCAATGGATAAAAAAAAAGAATATTTGAAAATATTAAATACATACAAAAAAAATATTGATTTCTACAATGTTTCGAAAAAATGTTTAAATAAGACGGCTCAATATAAAGGTGATAGGCTTACAATCTATGAGACCTCGGTATGTGTAGTAGCTCCAACCCTCATAAGTTATATGCTATGGGTACTAAAAGAGGCACAGAAAAGAGATATAAAAAAGTTATATTTTTTAGCTAGAGATGGATTGATAATGTATGAAATAAGCAAAATATTAATTCAAAATTATAATTTTAATATAGAATGTAGATATTTATATTGTAGCCGATTATCTCTGATAAACCCGATATATATTGTAGATAAAGAAGAAGCAATAAATTTTTACTTTAAAGCAGATCACAAAGTGACAATAAATGTTATTTTAAAAAAAATGGCACTTAAAGCAAATGAGAGAAAGATCATTATAGAAGAGTTAAATATTAAAAATAAAAACCTGAATAAACCACTTGATAAACAAGAAATTAAAATACTTAAAAATAATTTAATTAAAAGTAAAATATCCGACAAATTGCTTTCTGATAAATCCGGGAAGGAATATGAAGATGTCCTACAGTACTTTAGAGAGCAAGGCATGTTTGATGAGAAAAAATATGCAATTGTTGATACTGGATGGATTGGAACAATCCAAAGATGCTTGAGAATTTTATTAGAAAGTCATACTAAAAATTCTTTAAATTTGATAGGCTTTTATTTTGGGATTACAGCTCCCACAAACAGTAAAGATGGAGAGTACTTATCATTTTATTTTAAAAAAAAATTAATTGATAGAAAAATAATGTTTTTTAATGTTGAACTTTTTGAATGCTTTTGTTATGCCAATCATGGAACGACCATCGGCTATAAAAGAAGTAAAGAAATAATATATCCTATACTAAAAAAACATAAAAAAAATAGTTTATCTGAATTACAGTTCAACACATTAATTATGTATACAAAATTATTTTGTACGCATAATTATTATATTAATTTATCTGTAAAAAATCTTGATAATTTTTTATCCCCAATCATAAAAAAAATTATGCTTTACCCAAGCTATGATGAAGCTAAAGTATATGGGAGGATATTATCTAGCGATGTTCCAGAATCCTTTGTAAGAAAGAATTTAAAATCTAAAATAATTAAATATTTTGTTATTCATAGAATTTTTGAAAAACTAAAAATTAAAAAAAAGTATGACAATTCAGAATCCTTATGGATAATGGGTAGTATTGCTCTAATAGATTCAAAATTTTTAAAAAGATATTTAACAATAAATATTTGGATATATGAATTTTTGAGAATAACTATAAAACAATTTCAGAGAAGTAGAAAAATATAGATATGTAAACATCAAACAAGTTATTCTTTTGCAGTCTGTAATATATTTAAAACCTTCATGAATAATATTAAGAGGGGAGGATATATGCCTAACAAAATGAAGCAAAGCAGATATAATCATAATGAAAATTATTTAAACCAATGGAAAGATGATGGTGAGATTGATTTTATAGATCTGTTCACTATTCTATTATTAAGGCGCTGGAAACTTGTTGCCCTTATAGCAATACCTATTATAATAACAGGTGCAGCCTATGCTTCACTTAAACCAAAAGTCTATACTGCAAAATCACTTCTTATGGTTTCCAATAAACAAGCATATAGTAAAAATCAATTGAATAAAAAAGATGTTGCTATAAATAGAAGATTGGCTTTATCATATATAGAATTGTCCAAAAGTAAAGTTTTAAGGGAAAAAGTTGTAGATAAATTAGACCTAGATTCTTCAAATAAAAATATTGAAAAAAATTTGATAATTACTCCCATAATGATGACTCTTATAAAAAATACAGAGTTATTAATGATAAGTTATACTGATAAAAACCCCCAAAGGGCCACAGCAATAGTAAATATATTAACTGAAGAATTTGTATCAAAAGTAAGAAAAATAGGGTATTTCGACACTATCGAGATAGTTGAGACTGCTGAAGTACCCACAAAACCTTCAGGGTGGGGGAAGATACCAATCTTGTTAAATTTTGGAATGTTGGGGTTAATGTTTGGAATGGTTACAGCTTTTATAAATGAGTTTTTTCTTAGAAACATAATAAATCCTAAAGAGCTTAAAAACTTAGTGGAATGTGAAATACTTTCAAGCATACCTTGCTTTAGTCAGATAAAATTAAAGATAAAAAATGATAACAATAACTTGTTTTTTAAAAAAAATCAGGAAAATGCTATTACTGAGGCTTTTAGAATACTTCGAATAAACATCTATTTTATAGATTCTAAAAAAAATAACATATTAATAATTACTAGTTCTGTTCCAAACGAAGGAAAAACTTTTGTTGCTACAAATTACGCTATGAGTGAAGCAGCCATAGGTAAAAAAGTTCTTCTTATTGATCTTGATATAAGAAAACCAAGAACAGGTATAAACTTCGGGCTAAACGATCGTTCTGGAATGGAAGAAGTTTTATTAGGTAAAAAGAATGCAAATGAAGTTATAGTAAATATTGAGAAAAACCTTGATCTTATCCCTTCAAAGCATTTAAACAGTAACGTGACAGAACTGATTTTTGGAGGTGTGATTGAAAAAACATTAAAAGAATTAAGCTCCAGATACGACTTAATAATTTTAGACACACCTCCTCTCACTGTAGCAACAGATGCAGCAATACTTTCCAAATACTCCGATGGAGTGATCTTTGTAAATGGTTATGATATGGCATCAAAAAAAGATGTTTTTCATGCAAAAAAAATATTAAATAATGCCGGAGCAAATATGTATGGAATGGTAATAAATAAAGTAAAAAAAAGCGGCTATAAATATGGTAATTATAGTTATTATAACCACAATTATAAACACTATGAAAATTATATAAAACAATAAGATTCAACGTGAAATTACAGTCACTAATATTATAAACATATCAAAAATGTTGTTATTCCTTTTTCACTTGCGATAAAGTGATAGGTGGCTGAACTCTGGAACAAATTTCAATAGTTCTAAATTCTAATGGTTCTTTGAAATTTTCTTTGAGACTATATATAATTCTATAAAACTAGATTTATTACTGGAATATAAGATATTTTGATACCGATAAATGACCTAGAAAGAATTAATTGTTACTTTTAATTTTATTTAATAAATATTTGATTTTACCTGAGTTCAGAAGAGAAAAAATCAGTTAGTAATAAAAGTTTAGAAAGGTTAGTAAAATTAGAAATACTTTATCTTTACTGATATATTTTTAGTTTAGAAAAAGTATTGATGGAGCTTAAAATTTTTAACTTTAAATATTGTTTTGAACCTAATAATGAAAGCTAAGATCCTGATGATTAGAAAGATGATCATGATAATAATTCTAAGTATAGGTGGTGGGGACAAATTGAAAACAATTACAGTGATGGTTCCAGCGTATAATGAGGAGAAAGTATTAGAGCAATTCTATAATAGAGTTTTTGATATTATGAATAAAATAAAAAAATACGATTTTGAATTATTATTTATCAACGATGGAAGTACAGATAAAACTTTGGATATAATAAAAGCCTTGAGAGAAAAAGATAAAAGGATTACTTATGTAGATTTATCAAGAAATTTTGGTAAAGAAATTGCTATGTCTGCTGGATTTGATTATGTGCGAGGGGATTCAGTTATAATAATGGATGCAGACTTACAAGATCCACCGGAACTAATCCCTGAAATGGTTGAATTGTGGGAAAGAGGATACGATGATGTTTATGGTAAGAGAAGTTCTAGAGAGGGGGAAAGCTGGATAAAGAAAACAAGTTCATATGTTTTTTACAGGGTATTAGAAAAAGTTTCAAAAGTTCCAATTCAGACTGATACAGGAGACTTTAGGCTTTTAAGTAGTAAAGCATTGGAATCATTGAAACAGTTAAGGGAAACGCAAAGATATACCAAAGGGTTGTTTAGTTTAATTGGTCATAAGAAAATAGCAATTGAATATGTTAGGGCCCCTAGAGCAGCTGGAAAAACAAAGTGGAATTATTTAAAATTAATAAACCTAGCAATCGAGGGGATAACTTCATTTACAACAATTCCATTAAGAATTAGTAGCATATTAGGTTTTCAAATATCATTGCTATCATTTCTTTATATGTTAAAGGTAATAATTGAAAAACTATTCTTTAATTCTTCGATTCCTGGTTATCCATCATTAATGAGTGTGATATTGTTTTTAGGAGGAATACAACTCATAGGATTAGGAATAATAGGTGAATATTTAGCAAGAGTATTTAATGAGACTAAGCAAAGACCACTTTATTTTATAAATGAATATAGCGGTGAGAAAGATGAATAGAGAATTAATTTTATATATTTTTTTTGGAGTATTGACTACAATAGTAAATTTTATTACATATCTTTTAATTCTAAAAATAAACAAAAATTATATTTTTGCGACTACTTTAGCTTTTATAACAGCGATAATTTTTGCATATATTACTAATAAGAAATATGTCTTTGAGAAAAAAACAAGTTCATTAAAGGAACTATTAAAAGAGTTTATTAAATTTTTAACTTCTCGTGCTTTTACATATTTTGTAGATGTTTTAGGCATGATTTTTTTAATAAAATATCTCTCTCAAGGAGAAATATCAAGCAAAATAATAGTAAATATTACCGTTGTTATTCTCAATTATCTTTTCAGTAAATTATATATATTCAAAACTGAAAAATAAAAAAGTATCCAGGAGGAAAATTTATGAAGTTAAATAGTAGAAAATTGTTATATGAATTTATGTTCCTTATATCAGGGATTTTATTTTTAGCTTTAAATATATTCCCTCTATTTTTTACCAATGATTGGGACAGATCGTATATAATACAATTTTGGGCTGAAAAATTTGGAACAAGTAATACTGTTTTTCTGGCTGTATGCAGTATAATTGTTGTAATAGTGAGTATCCCATTTATAACCTGGCTTCTTAGAACACAAGAAAGTCTCATAATTAAAAAAATGAATGCAGCCTTTTATTCCTCAAAGGTATTTTGGAGTTTTATAACAATTGCTTCTATAGGAGTTTTAGTTCAGCTTGTATTCTGTTTTAGCCAGGATATTTGGGCAGATGAAAGTTTTTCGTTGGCTCTAATTAAACATAGTTATTCTGACGTAATTTCGCTTACAGCTGCTGATGTTCATCCTCCGCTTTATTATTTTATTTTAAAGTTTTTTGTTGATAGTACACGCATTATTTTTACAAATTTACCGCCAGTTTATTTCGCTAAAATAGTATCAACAATACCTTATGTTTTATTACTGATAGTCTGTGCTACCAAAATACGCAAGGAGTGGAACAATTATGTAGCTGCAATGTTTGCTATATCTCTTGTAGGCATGCAAAATCTAATTATGTATGGTGTCGAGATCAGAATGTATAATTGGGGAATGCTTTTTGTAACATTAGCTTTTCTATATGCTAATGATATTATAACTAAAAAACGAAAAAAAGATTGGATTTTATTTGTACTATTTAGTTTATTAGCTGCCTATACTCACTATTTTGCTTGTATTGCTGCAGGCATTTCATATTTGATGTTATTTGTATGGTTTTGTGTAAATGATAAAAAACAGATTAAAAATTGGCTGATAGCAGTTATTATAACAGTTATTGGTTACTTTCCTTGGCTAATTATTTTTATTCAACAAGCACAAAAAGTAAGTGATGACTACTGGATTCCAGATATTGCTTTTACCACAATTATAGGATACGCCAGGTTTATGTTTGAAATGCCACTACTTGCAATTATAGCGGTTATTATTATTGCTTGTATAATTAAAGATTTACAACAGACAAAATTCAGTAATTGGACTTCTGCATATTCCTTTGTTGGAATTTTAATTCCAATTGGCACTACTTTATTTGGCATAATCATTTCTGTTATAATTCGCCCAGTTTTTATTTCACGCTATATGATACCAGGTTTAGCTAGTTTATGGTTAGGTCTATTTATTGCAATTGATACATTAAAGAAAGAAAAACTCAAAGTAGTCACTTCATTTCTTATGATATCATTTTGCTTATATAATATCGCTTATTTTTCATATTCAGAAAATCTTTATCGTATTAAAAGTAACAATACAATCAATTTTTTAAATTCTCAAAAAAATGCGGTTTATTTTTCTGATAATTCTCATATAAATATGACATTAGCAGAAATGACTGAGACTAAATGTTACATATGGAAAAAGGAAGTTAGTGTATTGGAATCTCAAGTATTTGATAATATGGGAAGCTTATATTCAACTGGGGATATAATTCAACTTCTAAAAGAAGGTAAGGCAGTATATTTTGCTGAGTATTTAAATAACAGATCTGTTGAAGAAATACTCAAAGGCAGTAATTTAAGCTATATGAACATGGGAAAATATAGAGCAGAATTTCCAATTGAAATCTATAAAATCATAGAAACTGATGAATAAAAATAAAATTATCATTGGTATAATAGAACTCAATAAATTCCTGCATCTCCTTAGTAGGCTTCTTGAAAACTCTAAAATATTTATATCCAAAGACTGCACGCGTCTTCAGTAGAGCAAGAAAACTAATTTGGTAATCTATTAACCCTGTCAAAAACATCTATAATTTAAACATCTGTTACCAATTTTTCATATTAAAACTATGTTGGAGTGGAAAATACCCCAGGAAATTTTCTGGGGTGAGATAGAGTATTGCATTTGATTTGACAATGTAGTTTATTAAATTTTAATTTATTTATAGTTACCAAACAAAATGATTTTCAATTTTTACAAAATATATCTAAAATTATAGTAGACTAATATACAATACTCTTTAAAATAAAGAGGAAATATTATAAAACAATAGAACTAACATAATGATAAGGTGAATTTCATTATGATTCAAATTATGTTTTTAATTAAAATGAAATATCACAATATAATAAAGGGGTGAGGTGTATGAATAAAAAGAAACTAATATTTATTACTTTTCTTGTAATTTTTGCAAAAGGATATTCTGTAGAAATAGGTTTAGAAGATGTTTTAAATGACTTAGACCAGCATAATAGAGAGATATTAATACAAGACATGGAAATAGAGTCGCAAAATTTAGAAAAAAAGAAACAGTTTAAAAATATGCTCCCTAATGCATCTTTAACATGGGATCATAATTTTGTTGAAAACACTTCTGAAGATCAAAACGATTTTTCTGTAAGTGGAGAAGACGAAGCAAATATAGGAATATCTATGCCTCTATTTCAAGGAGGGGCGTTGTACAACCAGTATAAAAAGTCAGAATTAAATAAAGAGATTTCTGTTCAAAAGAGGAATCTTGTAAGATATGATATAGAGCAAAGTGCCATTTCTACTTATTTTAATATATTAAATAAAAGAAAACAGACAGAAATAAGACAAATGGTTCAGGAAGCTTTAAGTAAACAGGAAGAAAGACTAAAAGCTCTCTATAGGAGTAATAAAATGATTCCAAAATCTGAACTTTTAAAAGTTCAAGCAGATTTAATTCTAAATAATTCGACTTTAAAAAGAGTACAGAAAGAACAAAAATCAGAAGAAGAGAAATTATTTGTTATTTTAGATGTACCTTTTGATTCACAAATAGAATTTAAAGAATATTCGTTAGATAATCTTACTCTTGATAAATATAATATGGGCGCAGATGTTGAAAGAGCTCTTAAATACAGCAGTAAATCTAAGCAAGAAGAACTTATTTTAAAAAATTCTAGACTTGATGTAGAGATATCAAAATCGGAATTATATCCAAAACTTGATGCATCAGCTAGTTATAGATTAGATAATGATGTCGATGATGATGAAACAGAATATCAAGTGTCACTTGTAGCATCGTGGGAAATTTTTTCTTGGGGAAGTACGGTAGACAACATAAAGCAGAAAAAAATAAATTATAATCAGGCCATGGTAAATTATGAAAATGCAATGGATTTAATTGCTCTAGAAGTGCGTGATCAGTATAGACAACTTGAAATTTTACATGAAGAGGTTTATTCTCAAAAGACAAATATGGAATTAGAGGAGGAAAATATAAGAATTGATAAACTAAGATATGAAAACGGTATAATTACCACATATGATTTCTTGGATTCTATAAACAGATTAAGTTCCGCTCAAAGTAGATATTTTACATTACAAAGGGACTTAATACTTGCAATGAGAGTTTACGAAAACCTATTAAGATAGGAGTAGATTTATATGAAGAAGATGTTTGGAATATTAACGTTAATTTTAATAGTACTTATTACAACATACTTTAGTATTGGTTTTGTAAATAATTTTGAACATTTTTTTAGTAAATCTGACGTAAGTCGAGTTAAAGAAGTGAAGGTTATAAAATTAAGCAACCAGTATCTGGATGAAGATCTTGTATTTAAAGGTATGGTTGTACCTAAAAAAACAATACCATTGTATGTTGAAGTTCCTGTAGTAGTTGAAAATATATTAGTAAGAAATGGGAGTTTTGTTGAGGTAGGAGATCCTCTCTTAGAGTTTAGTGATTCAATTAAGGAAGATCTTAAAAGAGAACTCGAAGGGTTAGATTTGGATTTAAATAACGTTAACCTTGAATTACTGGATTTAAATTCAGGCTCTCTTAAGCTTGAATTGGAAAATAGAATGTTAGAAGTAAAAAGTTTAAAAGAGGATATAAGGGCTATGGAAAGGTCCCTTGAGGTATTAAAGTTTGAATCAAAAACATTTAAAGAACAGGCTGATGCAAAAATGAAATTACTTGAAAATGATGGAATATCTTCAATTGAAGCCAATGCAGCTTTAACAATATCAAATAAAAAAGCTGCTGAACTAACTGATAATTTTTCTAAGCTTGATATAGGAAGGCAAAAATATGAACTTTTGGTTTTAAGCTATGAAAGACTTAAAAGGGAGCTAAATATAAAAGAAAATATTTTGGTAAGTAAAAGAAGTAAGCTTTTAATACAAAAAAAGAATTTAACAGAGAAATTAAAAAATGTAGAAGAACCATTAAAATCACCAATAAATGGACTTGTGGCAGAGATATTTGTGGAGGAGGGAATTCCTTTTGCTAAGGGAAGAAAACTTATGTCTATAGTTCCTGATGGGAACTATATGATTAAAATTGAGGTCCCACTTTTTATGTCTTCATGGATTGAAAGAGGGCAGGAAGCTGTTGTTACATTCAACGATGGAAGACGCAATAAGGTCTATAGAGGAACCGTTGAAAGGGTGGCCCAGGGAGCAAAAGTTCCAATAAATGGAGATTTTGAAAATGTTACAGAAGTGTATATTGATCTTAATGACACAGATGGATTAAAACTTAGATACTATGTGGATGTGAATATTAAGGGAAATGAAACTCAGCGAAGGTTAGCAGTAGACTATTTTTCTATTTTAGAGGAAGACGGACTTAATTACGTATATGTTTTAGAAAATGGGATTGCCAAAAAAAAATTAGTAAAACTTGGAAAAAAAGGTTATTCCAAAGTTGAGATATTAGATCTTCCAGGAAATACGTCCATAATCGTAAATCCTTTTAAGGTTAAAGATGGAGAACAAGTAAAATCCATATTAGAGGATCAGATTAAATAAAATTTTATAACAAACTAAGCAAGAGCACGACTGGAATGACGACACTTTTTTAAACAACTTTTTTAAGGTGGTCTTCCTTATACTAGACTAGGATTAAATAGCCAAGTGCAGAATGAATTCCAATGTTATTATATCAATACACTATAATCTAATAACCCTCTTTTAAGCTACTTCAGAGATATAAACACATTTTGGATGTATAAACTCTGTCTTTAAAACTTTAAAGGCTGCTTCTGAGACAGCATTGTCATAAAGGCAGCCTTTTTTACTTAGTAAGCGCCTGATAGAAAAGTTTTCAGCAAGCAATCGATTGTGCTGTTTTTGAATTCATCCACCCGACCTGTGTAGAAAATCGAAATATTATTTAAATTATGTAAAATACTTCCAAACAATCTCGATTATCAAACTTACGATTTACTTCATTGCCTATCTTTTAGTTTTTGGTAGATTGCTTGGCTACTTTATATTGAGAAATGTTATAATTAGAAAACAAGCCGTTTTTCTTCATGATTATGTGATCCTATGAAGTGGAACAATTCTAGTTTCACTGGTAAGTTCTTTATTAATTTTTCAGATGCCATAATTACATTTTCTGGTTTTGAATATTATTTTTATATATTTTACAAGTGAGTTATCTGTTGATTTTGAATTTTATTCATAATAGTACGTACTTTTAAGGATTTTTAGGACGGCACACATTGCTGATATCGAGTATTTGTCCACGTTTTCCTTGACGACTTTACTTTTGCTCCGATTGCTTTAAAACATCATTTCCAATTTAAAGTTTCTGGTTATATTTACGAAGTTTGATGCTGCCCACTACAACGATTTATTAATGAAATTATTAAATTATATTCTTTTATTATTTCGGTCTTTGGCTTGCCATTTAGGTAAAGATTTCCCATTTGATTTTTAAATGTATCTGTGAATTTTCTTCAGGTTCTTTTGGTAATTTTAATATTTAATTTTATTATTGATTTATTTTTACATGACCTTAAGAAAAGTAATACAAGACGTAGTTTCACAAATAAATTTAAAAATCTACTAATTTAATACTTTTAATACAAAGCAATAATCTTATTATAATACTATGTCAGAATTCATTTTTAAAGCCATGTGGATAGATAATTGTAGGGATAAAGGATAGGTTACTTAAATTTAAATATTTATTTAATTTACCCTCTGAACTATTGTAAATATAACTATACTTATTTGATTTATTAAGAGGGGAGAAAAAGATATTCAAAACGTTGGGAAATGAAAATACCTGTAAAAACAAGTAATTCATGGCTTCCTGTCTAGAAATTGTGTTGTTCTGAAATTTCTGATTTAAATTGACAATTCAGGTTTAAAAAGGGATGGTGAGAGATGATTTTTTTTAAATATTTTTTACAATTTTTAATAATTATTCTACAATTTGTTATTTATTATTCAATCACAATTGCTTTAAATATTGAATCTAAGTTTATTTTTTACAGTTTTTCAGTGTATTTAGCACTCAATATATTAATAGGGACATACTCTCTAAAGAATAATCTCATCTGGGAAAATCTTAAAAATCAGTTTCAACTTCATATTGAATTTTTTGTTGTTATTTCCATAACAGACTTTTTCTTTTTTTATAATGAACAAATTTTAAAGTTTTTCTTTATAAGTTTTATATTTATCTTTTTAAATATTTTATTAATAACGTCTATAAAAAATTTTTTTTGGAAATACTTAAGTAAAAAAATAATTATAATAGGTACTGGAGATACTGCAAAACATTTTAGTGACTTAATAAAAATCCATCATTCCTCTATGTATGATCTTCTTGGCTTTATTCAAGTTCAAAATGAAATCAAAGTTCCAAAAGATCAAGTTATATGCAAGTATGAAGACATCTTTGATTTTATAAAAACAAATCCTATAGATGAAATTGTAGTAGCTCTACCTGGAATTGTGCCTAAAAAATTGAACTGGAGAAAAATTAGTGAGGAATTAGATGGAAAGGTTGAAAAGATAAAATTTATACCTGATAGCAAAGGGATATTTAATTTTAATTCTAAAATTCAGGACTACGATGGATTACTTCTTTTAACTACAAGCAATTATATAAAATCAAAATTCAGAAATATCGTAAAAAGAATGATGGACATTATACTAGGCTCAGTCGGAGTTTTTATTCTTGGCATTCTAGTATTAATTTTTTCTAGAAAAATTAAAAAAGATGGTGGTCCTATCTTTTTCAAACATACAAGAATAGGAAAAGATTTAAAAGAATTTAAAATATATAAATTTAGGACTATGTATGTTGATGCAGAAAAAAGACTTCAAGAGATGTTCAAAGATGAAAAAGTTCAAAAAGAATATTATAAAAATTTTAAATTAAAAAATGATCCAAGAATTACTCCTGTAGGAGAGTTCTTAAGAAAAACCTCATTGGATGAATTTCCTCAATTCATAAATGTACTAAAAGGTGAAATGAGTCTTATAGGCCCAAGACCCATTATACAAAGAGAACTCGAAATTCATTACGGAAAGGAAATTGCAAAAAAAATATTTCAAATAAAACCTGGAATAACTGGAATGTGGCAATCTCATGGAAGATCAGATATAGAAGATTATGATGAAAGAATAGCCTCAGACTTGTATTATATAAAAAACTGGTCATTATGGTTGGATATTGTTATTTTATTAAAGACTATAAAATGTGTGATTTATAGAAAAGGGGCATATTAATCATGAGTTTAAAAACTTGAATTATAATTTTGTTCAATTAAAAAGTTAAATCTCTAAACTTAATTTTAGACAAGAAATATAAGGTGTTTGATGCTTTTTAATCCTTGAATCGTATAATGAAACAAAAGAAGAGATAAATAAAGCAGTCTAGACAATAAATAATAGGCCCAGGAAATATCTAAATTGAAAACCATCCCAAGAGGTATTTTGGGGTGAAATAAAGTGTTGCATTTCATTTGACAATCTAGGATAAAAAATAAATAAATACCAGAAATATCAGTTCTAATGTCAAGAATATTTAGGGGACTTATGTTTCTCTTGAAAATATTGACAGAATAACCGACAAATTAATTCTTTTATTAAAAGACTTAGTATAATTTAATATTGCTATTCTTAGGAGGTTATTAGTTAGGATGACACCATTCAATAAAATTGTATCAAATAAACCAACAGTCAATCTTATGGTAATTATTCTACTCTTATCATTATCAAGTTGTATTATGCTTACAATACGTATAATTGTGACATCAAATTATACGTATATATTTTTGATTAGGAATCTGCTTTTAACATGGATTCCTCTAGCTTTATCTCTAATCTTAATTAAATTTTATACCAAAAAAATTATTAAAATAACTGCAGGTTTCATTTGGATAATTTTTTATCCAAATGCACCTTATATGATAACCGATTTTATTCATTATAGAATATTTTTTAATAAATGGTATGATTTTTTAATGATATCGCTATCTATTTTTACTGGTGTACTGACGGGATTTTTAGCCCTCCTTTTGTTGCAGAAGTTAATAGAAGTTAATTTTGGAAAATTAAACGGTTGGAAATTTGTAATTCTTATAAATATCTCATCCAGTTATGGTATATATCTTGGAAGGTTTATAAGACTAAATAGTTGGGAAATTATAACTAACCCATACAAGCTAATAAATGGAATTTTAAACAGTCTAAAAATAGATACTTTTTTTTTCATACTTGTATTTAGTTTTTTTCTAATGTTAATATATATTGCTTTTTACAATATCTTATATTTTGATAGAAAAAAAAATAATAACTTATATTATAATTGAAGCAATCAATCATCCTCTATAACTGATCGTAAGTCCCTTTAAAAAATTTCTCATAAATTTATCTCCGCATTCCATGTAGTTTTTATGATCTTTATTTCTAAATAGAGCCGACAGTTCAGAATTTGAAAGTTCCAGTCCTGCCGCCTTGAATACCTTCAGCATATCATCACTTCTTAGGTTAAGGGCTATCTGCATTTTTTTAAGTATCATATTATTAGTAAGCTTTTTTTCAGGCTTTTTAACTTCTCCCTCTTTAGGTTCTTTTTTACCTCTTTTCAAAGTAATAAATCCGTCTAAGAATAGGGTCATAATACGATCATTACATTTAACCTGTCCTTCCTCATCATCTTTTTTTAAAAAGTTTTTTAAGTCCTCTAGTGTAAGTTCATACCCCGAAATCCCAAAGGCTTCTATCATTTGGGAATCTTTAATATCTAGAGCATATCTAAATGCCCTCATTATGTCATTATTACTCATTTTTACCTCCAATAAACTATATTTATCGATATCTAAATAAAACATTTAAAAAGGCTAAGCTCCATTGCTTAGCCTTTTTTATATACACTCTGAAACATCTCACTAAAAGACTGTTTCTGTATTCTAGCTATGAGGAATCAGAATTTTTTATAAAACAATATTTACAAATTATAACATTTTTTTCTATCCGTGTCCATCAAAGATAAGTAAATCCTTCTGTAGATTTATATCTAAAAACAATTTCTTTAATATTAAAAAAGATCACTTGAGATTACTTTCTCGTCTTCTAAGTTGGACTGATTTTTTATCTCTTTTAGCTCCTCTGCTGAAAGTTCATCTGTCAGTGTAACCCCTTCTGTAAAGAAGCTTCCGAGACCCTTTGAATAACTACTATTATTTTCTACAGGAACCTGTCCTCTTTTGAAAAGTCCTTGTCTTATGGATATACTTGAAGAATCCCCAAGCAGTCCAGTCTTAGAATCAATATTTGCAGTTATGAGATTTCCATTCTCTATATGATCTTCCATAAACTGAAATTCACCAGGAGTATAGGCATCTGTATTTATCATTTTCTGATAATATTCTCCCCAAAGAGGTGCAGCTGCTCCTCCACCTGTGGCTTTTTCCATAGGCGAATTATCATCATAACCTATATAAAGAGTTGTGACGTACTCAGGAGTTACTCCTGCAAACCAGGCAGACCTGTAATCATTAGTTGTTCCTGTTTTACCACCCTGTTCCACGAAATTTCCGTCCTTATCAGTAACACGAGACCTTCTTCCTGAGCCATTAGCCACTACATTTTTCATCATATGAACAATTAAAGATACGTTGTCACTGGTAAATATTTTTTCCTTCTCTACAGGCGATTCATAGAGGACATTTCCATATCTATCTAGAACTTTTGAGATAAATATAGGTTTAACCTTGTAACCGCCATTTGAAAATGGTATATAAGCCGTAGCAAGATCTAGGGGACTCATGCTCATTGTACCTAGAGCAATAGAAAGATTATACGGTATGTTCACATCTACCCCTGTTTTTTTAAATGTATTTATGACGCTTCTCACTCCTACCTTTTCAAGAAGTTTTATTGCCACTATATTTACAGATTTTTCCATACCTTGTAAAATAGTCATGTTCCCTGAAAAGTACCCCCCGTAATTCTGAGGTTTCCAGTCTCCATATTCTATCTCAGAGTCCTCTATAACTGTATTCATAGGAATCCCTTCCTCTAAAGCAGTAAAATATACAAAGGGTTTAAATGAAGACCCCACCTGCCTTTTTGCCATAGTTGCTCTGTTGAAATTTCCAGTTTTGAAGTTTTTACCGGCTATTATACTCTTTACATAACCATTGTTTGAATCTATAGTTATAAGTGCTCCCTGTAACTTAGGATTTTCTTTCAACAACTGATAATTATTAAATGTTTCAAGTGCTGCTTTTTGCATCTGCAGGTCAAGGGATGTATAGACTTTTAGTCCACCGTCATAAATGGTACTTTCATCAAACATTTCAAATATTCTTTTTTCAACTATATCAGTAAAATCAGGAGATTTCAGAGATTTCCTGCTGTTTTTCTCTTTTACCACGGAAGTATATTCATCCGCAATAAAATTTTCTGGAAGCTCTTTTTCGAGCAGAAATTTTTGTTTTAAAGCCCTATTATACTCATCTTCCGTAATATAACCATATTTTTTCATTTGATTTAAAACCAGCTTAGTTCTTCTGAGAGACTGTTCTAAATTTTTTCTTGGGTTATAGAGAGATGGCCTGTTTGGCATTCCCGCTAGCATAGCGCCCTCTGCTAAATTAAGATCTTCTACATCTTTTTCAAAAAAAGATCTGGCTGCAGTTTTTATACCGTATGATCCTGCACCAAAATATATCTCATTTAGATACTTCTCCAAAATTTCATCTTTTGTATACCTTTTTTCAATTTCTAGAGTTATAAGAGCTTCTTTTACTTTTCTGGCAAGTTTTTTTTCATGAGTCAAAAAAGCGTTTTTTGCCAATTGCTGAGTGATGGTACTAGCTCCTTGGGCGGCTCTTCTCTGAGAGATATTGACAGCTATAGCTCTTCCTAATCTAAGGGGATCTAGCCCATGATGTGTGTAAAATCTTCTGTCCTCAATGGCTACAAAGGCATTTTTTACGTTTTCGGGTATTTCTGAAATGGATGCAGTATCACGTCTCTCTCGGTATATCAAATCAATTACCTCATCATTGCTATCATATATAGTTGTAGGTACAGAAGGTGTATAAGATTCCACAAGTTCCCCTACATCTGGCAGACTTTTATAGGCACTGTATATAAGGGAAAAAGATATTGCTCCTACAACAATAATCGATAAAAAAGCCAATAGAATAGAGACTTTAAATATTTTTTTCATATTATTTTTCATAATCATCCTCTTTATAATTTTATATCTACATTTTAACATAAACATAATAAGTAAACAATAAAGGAGAGCATACCTCTTTAGAAAATTTTAATTTTTTTAAATCTATATAGGCATAAAAAATCCCCCTTTAAAATTAGGGGGAATAAATTTATTTTTTTACGTTCTGTCTCAGCTGGCCACACGCACCATCAATATCAGAACCTTTTTCATGTCTTAGAGTTACATTCACCTTCCTGTCATTTAAAAGATAATTATAAAACTTCTTTATCTTTTCAGGAGATGGTCTCTCATAGTCGTTTCCAGGAACTGGATTGTAAGGGATAAGATTTAAAACATGGTCGAAGCTATGCATAAATTCGGCAAGTCTGTCTGCATCACTCTGAGTTACGTTCAACTTGTCGATGAGAACATATTCAAAAGTTATCCTTCTCTTTGTAATTTTTTGGTATTCATTTAGTATTGTGTATAGATCCTCTAAAGGATATTTTCTGTTTATAGGTATCAAAGCATCTCTTTTATCATTTGTTATTGCATGAAGAGATATCGCAAGTTCTACCGGTATCTTTTCCTGTAAAAGCTTTTCGATACCTGGAATAATACCTGAAGTAGAGATGGTTATTCTTCTCTTAGAAATATTCATACCATTTTCATCTGAAAGAATATCCACTGCTTTTATGACATTTTCAATGTTTAACATTGGTTCTCCCATACCCATAAAAACTACGTTTGTTATATTCTTTCCTTCACTTTTAAAAAACCTTCTCTGTACCGTATATACTTGGTTTAAGATTTCATGTACATTTAGATTTCTCACAAAGCCGTCTAATCCTGTGGCACAAAAACTACACTTTACAGGACATCCCACTTGTGATGAAATACAAAGAGTATTTCTCTCTTTATGCTTTAAAAGAACTGTTTCTATTGTATTTCCATCCTCTAATTTAAAAACAAACTTTTCTGTATAGTCTATTTTAGAAGTTTTGTGTTTTACAATATTTAAAAAAGGAATGTAGCTTTTTGACTGAAGAAGCTCTCTGTTTTTCTTAGAGATATTTGTCATATCATCTATATTTCTGATTATCTTTCCATGAAGCCAGTCGAATATCTGCTTACCATTAAACTTCTTCATTCCGATGGAAACAATAAAATCTTCTAACTCTTTTAAATTTAAATTTAAGAGATTTGTTGTACTCTCCATAATTACCTCCAAATATTAATCAATCGGGGTATATCATACCACAAAATAGATAAAGTTACAACTTAGATAAATAGACTTTCAGGTGTTGAAAAATAAGCTCTTTTGAAAGGTCACCTTTAAAATTGACCCTTGATTCATTTCCACCGCCCCTTATCTCCCCTGTTGTTTTTAAAAAATTAAAAAAATCCTTGCAATTTATATTTTCAGAAGTGATCGTAAACTGTCCTGATTCTCCAAAAATTAAAATATATTCTGAAATATCTGTATATTTTGGAAGAAAGTTTGATGTCAAGCTATTTTCCGGATAAAATATAAGTTTCTTTCCATTTATATTTTCTGAATTATTCATAAGATCTTTGGACAAAATTTCTGCATATTTTTGTGTTATAGAACGAAGTTCTAGTTCCGCAGATTTTTTATCAGAAACCACCTTATCCAGCATAGTTATTATTTCATTTTCCCTGCAGCTAAGACTTCTGCACAGCTCCGCCACCAGTTTATTTTTGCCATAATAATCTTCTATGGCTCTGTCCCCTGCTACATAATAAAATCTTGTATAATTTCCTTTTATCTTTTCCCATGACAGGATTTTAAAAAGCTGCATCTCACTCGTATTCTCTACATGAAACCCCCCGCAGGCATTTGTATCCAGGTCACCTATTTTCACTATACGAACATCTCCCGTAACTTTCTCACTCACAGTTTTCCTCAGTTCTTCAAGAGATACTGCCTCCTCTTTGGTAACAGTAGAGATCTCCACTGGAAGTGAACTTTTTATGACACTATTTACCATTTTCTCTATGGCTTTTATTGTTTCTTCTGTGATTTCTTTTGAGTCTAAATCCACCGTGGAATAGTCTTCAGACATTCTAAATCCTACGGTATTTAAAGAGTACCTTTTGTAAGCTATTGCTGAGAAAAGATGCTGGGCAGTGTGCTGCACCTCTATATCCTTCCTTCTGTCGTAATCTATATGAATATCATTTTCTCCTAGACGGACTTCACCGTCAACTAGCACATAGTCCTTTTCTACGGACAGGATATTCCTATGGGCTATGGTTCCTCTATCTCCTAGCTGTCCGCCTTTACCATCCGGGTATAGGGGTGAATTTTCTAAAACTATTTTATATCCATTTTTAACTTTTTCACATGAAACAGTTATAATTTTATCCATTAGCTTCCCTCCTGATTTTTTTTAATAATACATCAATTTTTTCATGGTTACAAGGAACAAGTTGAAAGAAATTGAAATAAGATATATAATAATAAAAATAAAGAGGTATATTTATACTTAGAAAGTATATTTTAAGTGATTTATTAACGCAAAACTGGAAACATCAAAATAATTGTATTAACTGGGGGAAGAAATATGAAATATTTAGATTTAATAAAGAAAAACAGCGACTGGGTAGAAGAAAAATTAAACCTAGATAAGAGTTACTTTGACAAGTTATCAAAAGGACAAAAACCTCCATTTCTTTATATCGGATGTTCAGACAGCAGAATGCCCATAGACACATTTACGAAATCCGAACCGGGAAGTTTCTTCATACACAGAAACATTGCCAATCAGGTGTTCACAAATGATATGAGTCTGCTTTCGGTTCTGGAATATGCTGTAGAAAACCTGGAAGTGGAACATATAATAGTCTCAGGTCACTATGACTGCGGAGGAATAAAATCGGCATATAAAAATGACGGTTGCACAGATCTTACAGGAAACTGGCTCATGCCTATAAAGAAAATAATTATGCAAAACAGAGAAGAGCTGGATAAGATAGAGGATCTTAGTGATAGACTAGACAGAATAACCGAACTGAATGTCCTCGAGCAGCTTATGCATATATTTAAAATTCCTTTTGTAAAAAACAGAATATTATCCGGGAAATACCCCAAAATACATGGATGGATATTAGATATCAGACACGGAAAAATTAAAGAGATTGAATATCCTATAGAACAATGGAAAAAGGATGGTATTATCCCCATTAATTATGAAATTTAAATTATGAATACACAAAAAATGATAATGGTGGCTTTAGTAGATTATCCTACTAAAGCCACCATTTTTAAAGCTAGGGTCTTTCCCAAATTACGTGTAAATTATATTCCTAGCCATTTATTGGGCTTCTTTTGTTTTTTAGTTATTTTTTATTTCTTCTCTATAGTAACCTGAAATCTTTTATACATTTCCTTTGCCTCTTTATCATTTGGATCCAATTCTATTGTCTTATCAAAATCCTTTATGGCTCCTTCAAAATCTCCTAATCTAGTTTTTATTAATCCCCTATTATAATATGCCAGTTTAAAATTTGGATCCAGTTTTATTACTTCATCATAATCTTTTATTGCACCACGATAATCTCTTAATTTAGTTTTTACCAATCCCCTTCTGTAATATGCAACTTCAAAATTCGAATCCAGTTCTATTGCTTTGCTATAATCTTCTATTGCACCATAATAGTCTTTTAGTTCAACTTTTGTCATTCCTCTATTGTTATATGCCAGTTTAAAATTTGGATCCAATTCTAGTGTCTTATCATAATCCTTTATGGCTCCTTTATAGTCTTCTAATTCCGCTTTTGTAAAACCTCTATTATTATATGCAAGCCTAAAATTTGGATCCAATTCTATTGCCTTATCATAATCCTTTATGGCTCCTTTATAATCTCCTGAGTCCCCTTTTGCTAATCCTCTATTATTATATGCCAGTTTAGATTTGGGGTCTAGTTTTATCACTTTACTATAATCATTAATTGCACCTTTATAATCTTCAGAAAAATATTTTGTATTTCCTCTATTAAAATATGCCAGTTTGAAATTTGGACTCAATTCTATTGCCTTATTATAATCCTTTATGGCACCTTCAAAATCTCTTAATTTAGCTTTCGTAAAGCCTCTGTTATTATATGCATATATGAATTCTGGATCCAGTTCTATCACCTTATCAAAATCCTTTATGGCACCTTCAAAATCTTCTAAGTTACCTTTAGATATACCTCTGCTATCATATGCATGTTTAAATTTTGGATCTAATTCTATTGTTTTGTTATAATCTCTTGTTGCCCCAATAATATCCCCTGAAAAATATCTTGTTAATCCTCTATTAAAATATTCAAATTCATCATTTGGTTCTGATTTTATTGCATTCTTATAGTGATTTCTCACAGTATTTTCTTCTGTTTTCTTATAATTATTAATTTGTGAACATCCTGTAAAAATTAAAAATAATAAGATTATCCATCTAATTTTCATTTCTATTTTCATTTTTTAATCCCCCCTTTTTATTTTCATTTACCTTTTATTTATATAAATTCCTCCTCTTAAATAAATTAATTATATAATTTAAGTCATATATTCATATGATAAGCAATTCATAAGGTAATATTAAGGTAACGACATAAAACACCTTAAGAGTTGCTTATTTTTAATTTTTTGCAAAAGTAGAGTTATAATTATAAATTTTAGTAAATGAGCTTGAAAAGTTAGAATATTTAACCCAAGTTGCTACTAAAAAAAAATTATTATAAATTACTGAATTTATCTGAATATTAAAATCAAAAGATTTTGTCACGAATGGACACTAATAAAAGATAGGGAAATTAGCACGAATAGGGATAAAAGCTTTTGGCCACAGAGGACGCAGAGAAAAAGCAGGAGTTTCACAGAGTGAAAATAAAAATCTTTTAATTTTCAGACTACTTTCCCCTTTAAAAAATGCCGTTAAGAAATCATCTTGTGAAATCCACTTTCATTGAAATAAGGAGGTTTACCGACTATATTTCAATAGAAAGTTAGTTCAGAAGTGATTTTAGGTATTTTTTAGGGGTGCCTTTTCTTTGGTTACTTTCTTTGGGCAAGCAAAGAAAGTAACACAGGTTTTCGGAGAAATTCAATACTTTAATTTAATAAAGGTAGCAACTTAGGTTATTTATAATAAAATTCAGTAAATAATAATGGATAAAAAATGGGAGGATATATTTTGGATGATAAAAATAAGATAAAAATTGTGGCAATTGATTTAGACGGAACTCTTTTAAATTCTCATCATGAGGTTTCGCCTAAGAATGTTGATGTCTTAAAAAAACTAGAAAAAAATGGAGTTAAGGTGGTAATTACAACTGGTAGAGCTTATGAAGCCACGATAAAATTCTACAAGGAGATAGGGTTAAATGGTGAAGTTATCTGCTATAACGGAGCAGTTGTCTACGATAAAGACCATAACCCTGTATGGAAAAATATATTAGACCACGAGACAGGCCTTGAACTTGTAAAAGTAGGAGAGAAATTTAATACTTATCACCACGGTTTTATTGACAATAAATGGGTTCTTCCAGAGATGACTGATATAGCCGTAAAGTATAAGGAGAGAACCGGGTTGACTGAAACCCTGGTTGATTTTCATCAGCTGGAAAATATCGCATTTACCAAGATGATGTATATAGGGGAAAATGAGATACTTATGGATATATACAATGTTCTCGATGACAAGTTCGGAGATCAGCTTTATAAGGCATTTTCAAATCCTATGTTTTTGGAAATAATGCACAGAGATTCATCTAAGGCTAAGGCACTCTCTTACCTTTTAGAGAAAAGCAACCTGACTTCAGATAATCTTCTGGCTATGGGAGACGGGTACAATGATTTTGAGATGCTTTCCATGGCGGGTATAGGGGTTATTATGGAAAATGCTCCTGAAGAGCTTAAAAAGCATTTTGTGTACAAGGCTCTTTCTAATAATGAGGACGGAGTGGGAAAAATTTTAGAAAGTTTTTTTGAAGTCTAAAATTAAAGAAGAACCTCTGCCGACAGCAGAGGTTCTTCTTTAATTTTATTATTTTATTTTTTCTTCATAGCGATGTACAGACAGTAACCGAAACCACCCCAAAGGATAGTGATACTTACTGCAGCAGTTATTATTGAACTAGTACTCATAATTATACCTCCTTCTCGGTTTCTGTTTTAGCCTTGATTTTTACAAATTTAGGCAGGATTACAGCAAGTAAAATTGTTCCAAGCATGAATCCACCTCCGTATAAACCAATAGCACTCATAGAATATCCTTCATAAGGAGAAGAAATATCACCGATGATATTTTTAACTATCATAACTCCAAGGATAGCAGGAGTTAGGAATTTCAAGCAGAAGTTCCACCATTTACCGACTTTGAAGTCTGATAAAGGGTTAACGTATTCTCTGATACTTTCAAGGTTGAAGAACCAGGAAAGAAGAATTATCTCTACAAGACCTGCAACTGCAACACCGTAGTTATTGATATAGTGATCTACTATGTCTAAGATGTAAAGACCAGCTCCTGTAGCAAAGATAAGTGATGTGCAAAGACCTACTAAAACTACTACATTAAGTGCCTTTTTACGTTCCATCCCAAAGTTATCTATGATAGCAGAAAGTACTGTCTCAACAAGAGAGATACTAGAAGATATACCTGCAAATAATAGCGACAGGAAGAAAGTAACTCCGAATAGAGAGTTCATTCCAGGAAGAGCAGTGATTGCTTTCGGGAAAACTATAAATGCCAGCCCCACTCCTGCACTTGCAACTTCACTTACCTCTACTCCTTGAGTTTGGGCCATGTATCCTAAGATACTAAATACCCCTATACCTGAAAGAATACTGAAGCTACAGTTACCAAGTCCTGTTATAAATGCATTGTTAACAATATCAGAATCTTTAGGAAGATAGCTCGAGTAAGCAAGCATTATTCCAAAAGCGATACTCAAAGAGTAAAATATCTGACCGTATGCAGCAACCCAAACTTTTGGATCTGTCAGTCTGCTGAAATCAGGTTTAAAGAAATACTCTAGCCCTTTTGCAGCTCCAGGAAGAGTCACTCCTCTTATTGTTATAGCGATAAGGCTAATTACAAGTAATGGCATGAAAATTTTGCTTGCTTTTTCTATTCCGCCCTTGATACCCATTCTAAGTACAGTAAAGTTAATTCCCCAGATTAATAAAAGAGGTATAACAACTTTGAGGTTAAGCCCTCCTAGATGCATAGGGGAATCGGAAAGGTTAAGGTAAGTTCCGAAAAGGAATCCCTTTGTGTCCTCACCCCATCCAGTTGTAAATGCATATTTCAGATAACTCATCGCCCATGCGATTACTACCATATAATAAACCGTTATAGCGAAAGATATGGCTGTCTGCCACCATCCGAAAGCTTGCCATTTTTTATTGAGAGATCTAAATACCCCAGGTGCACTACTTCTGATCTTGTGTCCTAGTCCAAACTCTAAGATCAAAATAGGGATTCCCGCAGTAAGAAGAGCTATCATATAAGGAATCAGGAATGCTCCTCCCCCATTACTTGCAGCTGTATATGGGAATCTCCAGATATTACCAAGTCCAACAGCAGAACCTATCGCAGCCATTATAAAACCAATACGCGAGCCCCACTCTCCTCTATTTTTTTTACTCACTGTAACCACCTCTTTATTAAAATTTTAAAAAATTAATTTATATTAAATTAAAAATTAAATTTTATTTAATGAACTTTTGTAATTTAATGTAAATTTTATTTTTTGTCGTATGGTTACATATTATATATCATTTTTTTGTTATGTCAATACTATTTTTATAAGCCTAATTGGTGTTTCCTTCTCTAGTGCTTTTAAATAAAAGGGTTGTTATTCTTGAAGAAGTTGAAATTTATATACAATATCAATACAAAACAACCTAAAAATATATTTTAGTAATTTTTTTTGTAATTTCTCCAAAAAAATACTGTATTATTTAATAAGTAGTATTAATAATTAAGTCCTTATTTTTTATACAGTTGAATTATAGTTATTGTATAAAATATTTTTTTTCATTATTTTGTATAAATTATTTTTAACAAGCTCATTGCGTTTAATCAGTATTTAATTTCATTTTAATAAAAACAGGTATAAAAAAAGTAGACAGAATGCCTACTATATTTTTACCCAGCCCATCATAATATCTGCTTCGAGTTCACCTTGGAAATTTTTGATTCTTCCCCTTAGCCGGCCCTCTTTTATAAATCCCACTTTCTCATAAAACTGAACAGCCCTTGGATTGGTCTCACGGACCAAAACTTCAAGCCTCATTACGTCTTTCATTTTGTTTACTTTTTTAAAAAAATATTTAAAGAGGGATTTTCCCAATCCCATGCCCCTATACTCACGGAGGACTGCTATATTGATATCACTTATTACGTGGTCAAAAAGATGAAAGTTCTCTCTGCAGCCGTGCAGTTCACCGATTATCTTTCCCTCTACTTCTGCTACGACTATGATCCCGCTGTCTATGGCCTTTTTTACAAATCCTTCTACATATTCCGTGGTTATTTCATTTTTTAATATAGGAAGTCCACTTCCTTCATAGGCGGCATTTTTATAGAGAGTTTTTATTCCCTCTATATCTTCAATCTTTCCAAGTCTAACGATCATTTTTTTCCTCCAACCTCTAGGTGATTTCAATTTCAAATTTTTATCACACTTAAATCTGCAGTAAAAAATCCTCTGCCTAAATATAATTTTATCCTCTAAATTTCCCTGTGTCAATTTAAAAAAATGATTACTTCATATTCATCTGTTGAATACTCTGTCTGAAACTACTATAGGGTGGACATATCTAAAAAAAAATGTTATTTTATTATAATTTAAAAATTATTTCAGTCTGTGAATTATAATATATACCTTAGGGAGGAGAACTGTCATGTTTGATTATCATATACATTCGGAGTTTTCAGATGATTCAACGGAAAAGATGAGCAATATAGTAGAGGAAGCCATAAAAAAAGGCGGTAAAAAACTTTGTTTTACGGAGCATATGGAGTTTAACTATCCCCATGAAGAGTTGAAATTTGAATTGGATTATGATGCTTATAAGAGGGAGTTTGAGAGGATAAAATCAATCTACGGTGAAAGAATTGACCTGTATATGGGTGTGGAAATGGGGATTCAGGCAAATCAAAGAGAGATAGATGAAACGGTAAAATATGCCGGAAACCATGATTTTGACTTTATTATAGCATCTGCCCACTGCCTCGAAGGTGAAGATCTCTATAGCATGAACCCAGAGACCCAAAATATAGATGAGTTTTTCACAAGATATTTTCATGAGATGCTAAATGTTTTTAAACACTATAGTGATTACGACGTGGTAGGACATATAGACCTCATAAGAAGGTATTTTCTCAAGGCCCATGACCACAGATTATCTAAATCTCAAGAGGTTTTGAGGGAACTTTTGTCTCATATTATAAACAGTGGCAAGGGGATAGAGATAAATACCGGAGGTCTTTTTTATAAGTCTGCAAATATAAACCCTACTCTTGATATACTAAAGCTCTACAAGGAGATGGGAGGGGAGATAATCACCATAGGAAGTGATGCCCATGTTGCCGAAAGGGTGATGAGCAACTACTCAAAGGCTATAGAGGCTCTAGATGCAGCAGGATTTAAATATGTGACAACTTATTCTAAGAGAAAAAAAGAGTTTCATAAGATAAAATAAAAATTTAAATATTTTAGAAAATTTAACAGCAATTTAATACTCCTTCCCGTGTCATTAGAGGTATAATCTATTGATGCAGGAAGTTTTTTTATGATTAAAATAAAAAAAAGGAGAGGCTTATGGTCATTAAAAATTTTGAAGAACTTATAGGAAAAATAAAAAAAAACCAGAAAACCAAAAGAGTTGTCGTCGTCTGTGCAGATGATAGACATACCTTAGAAGCCCTCAAGAAAGCTGAAAAAGATGGGATAGTACAGTCAATTTTAATAGGGAATAAAAATAAAATAAAGAAACTTTTAAATGAAATATCCTTCGAAAAAAAAGAAGAAACTATCATAGACTCTGAATCAGATAAGTACGCCGCATCTAAGGCGGTAGAAATCATAAGGGAGCAAAAGGCGGACTTTATGATGAAAGGTAAAATCCAGACAGCTGATCTCTTAAAAGCTGTTGTTGATAAAAATAAGGGACTCGGTAAAGATCGTATAATGTCCCATGTCTCTATTCTAGAAATCCCCACATATCATAAAATTTTGGCTGTAAGTGACGGTGGCATGGTGATCTGCCCCAGTCTTAAAGAAAAAAAACAGATATTAAAAAATGCCGTTGAAGTTTTCTTGTCTCTCGGGTATGAAAATCCAAAAGTGGCTGTACTGGCAGCAGTTGAGAAGGTAAACCCTAAAATGAAAGAAACTGTTGACGGAGAAACACTGAAAAATATGAATCAAAATAGAGAGATAGTAAACTGTCTAATCGAGGGTCCTATCTCTTATGATCTGGCAATGTCAATGGAATCAGCTATAATTAAGGAGTACAAAAGTCCTGTAGCTGGGGATGCAGATATTCTCCTAGTGCCTGATATCACCACAGGAAATATTCTGTCAAAATCTTTGGTTTATTCTGGAAAGTCAAAAATGGCAGGGTTTATAACAGGGGCAAGAGTTCCTATAGCCCTTACCTCTAGAGGTGCATCTTCAGAGGAAAAATACCTCTCTTTGGTTATATGTTCGGCCATGTTTTAGTATAACTTTTAATTTGTACGTTGGGAGGAAGATATGGGGAAATATATACTGGCTATAAATCCTGGATCAATTTCAACAAAAGTAGCGGTGTATGAAGATAAAAATATTGTGTTTGAAAAAAATATTGAACACCCATCAGAAGAGCTCTCCAAGTTTGAAAAAATTACAGATCAATATGAGATGAGATATAAAGAGATTGAAAAGGTGTTGTCAGAGAACAAGTTTCAATTGAATACTTTCTCTGTGATAGTTGCAAGGGGCGGGCCTGTAGCTGTTTTAGAGCCTGGGGCTTACAGAATAAATGAGGCCATGGTGAAAAAGTTGATGAATAACCCCCTGGTAGACCATGCATCAAATTTAGGGGGAGTAATTGCCTTTAATCTGGCTAAACCATTAGGTATTCCCGCATTTATCTATGACGCTGTCTCAACAGACCAGATGACAGATATTGCAAGGATTTCCGGGCTAAGGGAGATAGCCAGAAAAAGCCTGATCCACGCTCTGAATATGAGGTCGGTGGGAATGAGATGTGCCGAAAAGATGAAAAGAAATTATAATGATCTGAATTTTATAATAGCTCATTTAGGAGGAGGGATAACCATAGCCGTTCATGAGAAAGGAAGGATGACCGATCTTGTATCAGATGATGAGGGACCTTTTTCCCCAGAAAGGGCAGGGAGAGTCGCAGGGAAGGACTTGATCAATATGTGCTATCTGTATGATGAGGATATAATGAAAAAAAAGCTAAGGGGACAGGGGGGGCTAGTCTCTTATCTAGGAACCACCAGCACTGTTGAGGTGGAAGAAAGAATAAAAAGCGGAGATGAATATGCAAAGCTCATCTATGAAGCCATGGCTTATCAGGTTTCTAAAGGCATATGCGAGTTGACAGCTGTGGTAAAGGGAAAGGTGGACCTGATTATAATCACAGGAGGGATTGCATATTCTGAGCTAATGACTTCTTGGATTAAAGAGAGGGTAGAATGGGTAGCTCCTGTTGAGATAGTCCCCGGGGCAAAGGAGCTAGAAGCACTGGCCTATGGTGCTCTCAGAGTAATAAATGGGAAAGAGAAGGCTCGTGAATTTAAATAACCTAAGTTGCTACCTTTATTTCAAATTAAAGTATTGAATTTATAAGAATTCGTTACTTTTCTCTTGAAAGAAAAGTAACCAAAAGTTCAAGAATTTTCAAATGTCTAGGAAGTAGATATTTCTTTTATCGCCTTTATGAGCTACAGTCCTCGGTTCCCTGCGGAACTTATTCTGCAAGACGGCTGAGTGCAGGTTCTTTCCTGTATAAGCCCTGCGACTTGAAAATTCAAAAAATCTTCTCTGTGAAACTCCCTCTTTTTCTCTGCGTCCTCTGTGTTCAAGAGGTTGTGTCCTTATTCGTGTTAATTTTTCTGTCTTTTATTGATTTTCATTCGTGACAAAATCTTTTGACTCTAATATCGATCTTCTCAGTGCAACTCCTTCTTTTCTCTGTGTCCTCTGTGAGCAAAAGGTCTTGTCTTTATTCGTGTTAATTTCCCTATCTTTTATTAGTGTCCATTCGTGACAAAATCTTTTGATTTTAATATTCAGATAAATTCAGTAATTTATCAGAATCTCTTTCAAGTAGCAACTTGAGTTAAATAATATATATAAATCAAAAAAGGAACCCTAGGGCTCCTTTTTTTGGGGTAAAAACTCATGGCAAAGTCTTTTTAGTTTCTAATGGGGAATTAAAAACTGTGGCTAAGACATATCATTGCCATATTCATAACTGGTATTAATATTATAAACCAACATATATTAAAAATCAACATTTATCTCAAAAATAAACCTTTTAAATCTGAAAAAGAACTAATCAATTATAATTTCAAATAATTTTATCTTTTGGATCCCTATCGGTGATTTTGGTAAAGGACTGGACCTTTACTTTTAGTTGCATTTTTTCATAGTTTCATTTATAATATAGTGTGAAAATTTAGATTTTAATAGGAGGGCTCAAGATGTTACAAAAATTTAAGAGGAATTTCTCGATAATTGCACATATAGATCACGGTAAATCAACAATTGCCGACAGATTGCTACAACTAACTGGGACTATATCAGAACGTGATATGAAGGCCCAGGTCTTAGATTCTATGGATCTTGAGAGAGAAAAGGGGATTACTATAAAGGCTCAGGCTGTTACCCTCTATTATGACGCAAAAGATGGAAATAGATATGAATTAAATCTAATAGATACTCCGGGACACGTAGATTTTATCTATGAAGTTTCTAGGTCGCTGGCTGCATGTGAAGGGGCAATTCTTGTGGTAGATGCTGCCCAGGGAGTAGAGGCTCAGACCCTAGCCAATGTTTATCTAGCTCTTGAAAATGACCTAGAGGTAGTGCCTGTAATCAACAAAATAGATCTTCCTGCAGCTGACGTAGATAAAGTAAAAAATGAGATAGAGGATATCATCGGTTTACCTGCTGACGATGCAGTTCTGACTTCTGCAAAGGCAGGAATAGGTATAGAGGAGCTTTTAGAGGCTATTATAGAGAGAATACCAGCTCCTGAGCATCAAGAGGAAGGACCTCTAAAGGCTCTTATTTTTGATTCACATTTTGATGACTATAGAGGGGTAATCACCTATGTAAGAGTACTTGACGGCGGTATCAAAAAAGGTGACAAAATAAAAATATGGTCCACTGGAAAAGAATTGGAAATACTAGAGTGTGGAGTTTTCTCTCCTGTGATGAAGTCTACAGGAGAACTTAGCTCAGGTTCGGTCGGATATATAATTACAGGGGTAAAAACTATCCAGGATACCCAAGTGGGAGATACTATTACCCATGCTAAGAGACCTTGTGCAGAACCGCTACAGGGCTACAGACCTGCCCAGTCTATGGTTTATGCAGGTTTATATCCTATATCAACAGATGATTATTCAGACTTGAGGGATGCCCTTGAAAAACTTCAGCTAAATGATGCTTCTCTTTCTTTTGTACCAGAAACTTCGTTGGCTCTAGGATTTGGTTTTAGATGCGGATTCTTAGGCTTACTTCATATGGAGATAATCGTAGAAAGACTGAGAAGAGAGTATAACATAGATCTTATCTCTACCTCACCATCAGTTGAATACAGAGTTCATATGGAAAACGGAAGTTCATATACAATCGATAACCCTTGCGAATTTCCAGAGTCAGGAAGCGGTAAAAAAACCGTAGAAGAGCCTTTTATAAAAGGAAACATCCTCGTACCGAAAGATTATGTAGGTAATGTAATGGAGCTTTGTCAGGAAAAAAGAGGCGTTTTTATCGATATGAATTATATCGACGAAAACAGAGCCATGATAACTTACGAACTGCCTTTGGCAGAAATAGTAATAGATTTTTATGATAAGCTAAAATCTAGAACCAGAGGTTATGCATCTTTTGAATATGAGATGATAGGATATAAGGAATCTAAACTTGTAAAAGTAGATATACTGGTATCAGGTAATCCTGTAGATGCCTTTTCATTCATATCACATGCAGATCACGCCTCTACTAGAGGGAGAGCTATATGTGAAAAACTCAAAGAGATTATTCCTAGGCAGCAGTTTGAGATACCTATACAGGCAGCACTAGGAGCGAAGATAATAGCTAGAGAAACTATCAGAGCATTTAGAAAAAATGTAACTGCTAAATGTTATGGTGGAGATATCACAAGAAAGAAAAAGCTCCTAGAAAAACAAAAAGAGGGAAAAAAGAGAATGAAGCAGATAGGGAATGTAGAAATTCCTCAGGAAGCCTTTGTATCTGTCTTAAAATTAAACGACTAAATATAAATAAATTTTATCAGGCTCACGTCTTTTCAAATAAAAGGCTTGAGCCTGATTTTCTTTTGATAACCCGTTGGAAAATTAAATTTGTCCCAGGAAAAACTATAATATTGAATTTTTTTGGTTAAAAGGGTATAATTTTGTTTGAATATTTTATAAGCGGAGGCTAAAGTTGAAAATATATGATTTAATTGTAATAGGTGGAGGTCCGGCTGGGATTTTTGCCGCCATATACGCTGCAAAGAAAAATATGAGTGTGGCCATTATTGAGAAAAAAAATAATATAGGTAAAAAAATACTCGTGGCAGGTTCTGGAAAATGTAATGTAACACATCAGGGTGAAATTAACTATTTTTTAAATAGATACGGCGACCACGGGAAATTTTTAAAAAATGCCTTATACAATTATAAGCCAGAAGATTTAATTGATTTTATAGAATCAAAGGGACTGAAGATGCAGGCTCTGGAAAATGGTAAAATATTTCCTGAAACCATGAGATCTACAGATGTTCTGAATCTTTTGATTAAAGAGCTGAAAAAATTAAAGGTGGATATACTTACAAACAGCAGGGCGATTTCCTCAGAGAAAAAAAATGAAATCTTTAAAATTAAAACTGATAATGAGACATTTTTTGGAAAAAACCTGCTTATATCCACAGGAGGGAAGTCATATCCGGCAACTGGGTCAGAGGGAGACGGCTATAAATTAGCTCAGATGTTTGGGCACAGTATAGAGGCGCCTAGACCTGCCTTGACAACTGTATACGTAAATGATTATCCCTATGCAGACCTTTCAGGCATATCCTTTCAGAACGTCAAAATAGAACTTTACAGGGGAAATAAGAAGGTGAAAGAACATCACGGGGACGTACTTCTGACTCATAGTAATCTTAGCGGTCCTGGAATAATTGATTTTTCAAGAAATTATGAAAAGGGCGATACTCTTTTCATAAATTTTATAGGAAAAGAATTGGAAGATATTTCAGGAGAGCTTATAGAGGCCTCTATGACAAATGGGAAACAAAGTATAAAAAGATTTTTTTCCAAGTACAATATTCCTGAAAGATTTTTGAAAAAGCTGTTTAAAATGCATGATATAGGGGAAGATGTGAAACTTGGGGAACTTTCTAAAGCAGATAGAGTTCTTCTCATAAAGAAACTTTCAAGACATGAGTTTGTAATATCAAGACTTGGGAATTTTGATCTTGCCATGGCGACGGCAGGAGGAGTATCACTTAAAGAAGTGAGTCAGAAAACCATGGAATCAAAGCTTGTGAGAGGGCTTTACTTCGCAGGGGAACTTCTTGACATTGACGGAGACACAGGGGGATTTAATATACAGGCTGCATGTTCTACAGGGGTTTTAGCTGCAAAAAGTATAAAGTTAAATTAATTTTCGGATTAAAAAAACTGTCTAAAAAATATTTAAGTTGAAGTAAAGGCCGTGGCTATGACCACGGCCTTTATAGTTAAAAAATCACTGTTATTTAGCTATAGGTTTTTTAAGCCCACCGATTATAACTGCCGACAGTGAAGAACCGGCTAGGATAGCAATTAGATACATTCCTGCATTTTTTACAAGAGGGATAACGAATAAACCTCCGTGGGGAGCAGGTAATTCACATCCAAACATCATAGCTAAGCCCCCTGCTACAGCTGAACCTAGTATGCATGCCGGGATAACCCTTCCAGGATCTGCAGCTGCAAAAGGAATTGCACCTTCAGTTATGAATGAAGCTCCCATGATGTAGTTTGTAAGTCCTGACTCTCTCTCCTGAAGGGAGAACTTATTTTTAAAAAATGTAGTAGCCAGTGCGATGGCTATAGGAGGGACCATTCCTCCAGCCATAACAGCTGCATGGGGAGCAAGGTTTCCAGACTCTATAGCGGCTATACCAAATGTAAATGCTGCTTTATTTACAGGCCCACCCATATCTACAGCCATCATTCCACCCAGGATTATACCCATAAGGACAAGGTTTCCTGTACCCATATTAGTGAGGAAGTTTGACATTGCTGCATTGATAGAAACTACAGGTATTAATATAATTTTCATAGCAAGTCCTGTAAAAAGAAGCCCCAGAACAGGGAAAATAAGTACGGGTTTTAAACCTTCTAATGTTTGTGGCATTCCACTGGTAGATTTTTTTATTGCAAGTACGATATATCCACCTATGAAACCGGCAATGAGACCTCCTAGGAAACCTCCGCCTTGGTTGGCAGCCATAAAACCTCCAACCATAGCGGGCATGAACCCTGGTCTGTCAGCTATAGACATACCTATAAATCCAGCAAGGATCGGTATCATGAGGGCAAAGGCTCCACCTCCACCGATATCCATAAGAAATTTTGCTATAGGACTAAATTCAGGATCAGTGGGATCGAAGGCCTTTATTCCAAACATGAAGGATACTGCGATTAGAATTCCACCAGCCACAACAAATGGTAGCATGTTAGAAACACCGTTCATAAGATGCTTATAGAACCCTTTTCTTTCACTAGATGAAGAGCTAGTACTTTTTTCTCCCGCTGTCCTGTATATAGGAGCTTCTTTGTTTAGGGCCTTTTTTATAAGCCCTTCAGGATCTCTTATACCCTCCTTTACTGGAACTTCCAAAAGAAGTTTTCCATCAAATCTATCCATCTCTACTTTTTTATCGGCTGCGATAATTATAGCCTCTGCATTATCTATTTCCTCTTGGGTCAATGGATTTTTTATGCCTGTGGATCCGTTAGTCTCTACCTTTATCTTCACTCCCATCTCTTCAGCTTTTTTCTTTAGTGAATCAGCAGCCATATATGTGTGGGCAATCCCTGTAGGGCATGCAGTTACAGCTAGTAAAAATCCACTTTCTTTTGAATTCATGACTTCATCTTCTTCTACAGTTTCTTCTTCTGCATCTTTTTTAGAAATTATAGATATTACTTCTTCTTTTGTTTCTGCTTTTAACAAGGCTTCTCGGAAATCATCATCAAGAAGTGAGGTGGTTAATTTAGTAAGGGTTTCTATATGAGAATCACTAGCACCCTCTGATGCAGCGATCATGAAAAACAACTGAGAAGGTTCTCCGTCGAGAGCGTCATAATCTACTCCTGATTTATGAAGTCCAAAGGCGAGAGCAGGTGTCTTAACTGCCGCCACTTTTGCATGGGGAATAGCTATACCTTCTTCGAGTCCTGTAGAGGACTGAGATTCTCTTTTTAAAATGGCTTCTCTATAAGCATTTTTATCATTTAATTTGCCGGCGTTATCTAGAGCCTCTATAAGCTCGTCAATTACAGCTTCTTTTGTATCGCCCTTTAGATCCATAACCATGGTATTTTTTTCTAATAAATCTAAAATTTTCATTTTTTCACCTCACTAGTTTATTTTTTCTATTTTTATCTCATTGATTAAATTTTCTACTTCTGAAAGAGTACATAAATTTTTTGAAAAGGCCGAAGCACTTCCAGCTGCTATCCCTCTGCTAAAACATTCCTCTATACTTAAGCCCTCTGCTATCCCGGAGGTAAATCCTCCCACCATCGAATCCCCTGCACCTACAGAATTTTTGACTACTCCCTTTGGGACATTCCCAAAATAAACTGCGTCTTCAGTTATAAGAAAGGCACCATCTCCAGCCATGGAGATAGCCACATTTTTCGCACCCATCTTCTGAAGTTTTTTTCCGTACTCTACCATTTCATTTTTATTTTGAATTTTTACATTAAAAAGTTCTTCTAGCTCATGATGATTTGGTTTTATTAAATATGGTTTGGTTTTTACTGCATCTTCTAAGGCTTTCCCCTTTGTGTCTAATATTACCTTGACACCTTTTGGAAGAGTTGTCATGACTTTCTCGTAGACATTACTTTCAAAAGACAGAGGTACGCTCCCTGCCATAACTAGGATATCTCCTTTTTTGAGTTTTTCTAGCTGTTTGAAGAGCTCTCCTTTCTTATCCTGGCTTATTTTGGGGGAGTTTCCGTTTATCTCTGTTTCTATATTTCCGTTTTTCATCTTTACATTTATACGGGTATCCTCTTCTAACTGTATAAAATCACATTTTATACCTTGGATTATAAGTTCTTTGTGTATAAAATCTCCCGTAAATCCTCCTAAAAATCCGAGGGCAACAGATTCGTGTCCTAGGTTCTTTAAAACCTGGCTGACATTTATCCCCTTACCTCCTGGAAGTTTATGCTCACTTTTACTTATGTTTACCTTTCCCTCTTGGAAGGAATTCATCTGAATTATATAATCTAAAGATGGGTTGAGAGTAAGTGTATATATCATACTAACACTCCTTTATTTTAGTTTTTTTACGATACTCTTCTGCTGGAAGTTTATCTGTTATTATTGTGCACTCTTTTAGTTCAGAAAATGAAACAAAAGAGGTTCTGCCAAACTTGTTGCAGTCGGCTAAGATGTAAGATTTCTGAGATTTTTTTATTACCTCTCTTTTTATTTCTGCCTCTTCTATATCAGGCGTTGTATAGCCCGTTTCTGAGGTTATTCCGTTGACCCCTATAAAACATTTGTTGAAGTTGTACTTTTTCAGAGATTCGATGGTTTCTACTCCTACAAGAGCCCCTGTTCTGTTTTTTATCTTTCCACCTGTTAGATAAGCTCTTATGTTGTATTTCATAAGCTCAGGTATATGGGTGACACCGTTTGTCACTACAGTGACATTTTTATCTTGGAGATACTTTATCATTCTCTCTGTAGTTGTTCCTGCATCGATAAAGATACACTCGCCGTCTAAAACAATTTTAGCAGCAGCTTCACCTATTTTATCCTTCTCAAATTTATTCTGTATATTTTTGGTATTGAAATCAGCCTCGTAAGAATTTTCTGGGAGGGTGGCGCCTCCGTGAACTCTTTTTAGGAGTCCGTGTTCTTCTAGATAAGTTAAATCTCGTCTGATTGTTGATTCTGAGATATTTAAAGTGTCTACGATCTCTTTCATTTTTACGATCTCTTTATTCTTTAAAAGATTTAATATTATGTCGTACCTTTCTTGACTTAACATTTTATCAACTCCTCATTTAAAATATACACTAAGTTTTAAAAAAAATCAACCAAAATAATTCAAAAACAATCAGAAACAGTCACCAAAAATACACAAAGCTTCAAAAAAAAGCACAATACTTGAAGAGAGAATAAAAAAATCCTCCCTTTTCAGGGAGGAAAAATTGATTAAAATTATTTATTTGAAATAAACTCTTCTAGAACCATTTTTATCTCTTCGGCGGTACCCATATCCAAAAGTCTTTCAACTAAAGATTCGCATTCTTTTTTATCTAATTTCATGATGTTTTTCTTTACTCTAGGTATAGAAATGGCAGACATTGAAAATGCATCTAGTCCCATTCCCAGTAACACCGGAGTAGCTCTCTCGTCTCCGGCAAATTCACCACACATGGATATTGTGATACCCTCTTCATGAGCTCCGTCAATGGCCATTTTTATCGCCTGAAGTACAGCAGGGTTAAATGGATCGTATAGGTGTGCAATATTTTCATTTCCTCTGTCTACAGCAAGAGTATACTGAGTAAGGTCATTTGTACCGATAGAGAAGAAATCTACCTCTCTTGCAAAATATTTAGCTCTCATGGCAACGGCAGGAGTCTCTACCATTATACCAAACTGAATATCTTCGTCAAATTTTATTCCCTCTTCCCTTAATTCTGTCTTACACTCTTCCAAAATAACTTTTGCCTGTCTTACTTCATCAAGGGATATTATCATAGGAAGCATGATCTTTACATATCCAAAAGCAGATGCTCTGAGAAGTGCTCTAAACTGAGTTTTTAATATATCTTTTCTGTCTAGACATACTCTCAATGCTCTCCATCCTAAAAATGGATTCTCCTCTTTTGGAAGGTCCATATAGGAAAGGGCCTTATCTCCACCTATATCCATAGTTCTGATTGTTACAGGTTTACCTTTAAGTGATTCTACAACAGTTTTATAGGCTTCAAATTGCTCATCTTCAGTAGGGAATCTATCGTTATTCATGAATAGAAACTCTGTTCTATAAAGTCCGATTCCTTCTGCTCCGTTTCTTTGTAGGCCAGCTACATCGTTGGGGCTTCCTATATTCCCACACATATTTACTTTTACACCGTCTTTAGAAACGGCTTCTTTATCGATAAGCATTTTCAGTTCTTCTTTTTCAGCTATAAAAGCTTCTCTCTTCTTTTCGTATTGAGAGATTTCTTCATTGTAAGGGTCGATTATTATATCTCCCGTCGTGGCATCCACTATGATAGTCTCTCCGCCCTCTACATGACTGCATACATCTCCAGTTCCTACTACTGCAGGGATTTCCAGTGATCTGGCCATGATAGATGAATGAGCTGTTCTTCCTCCTATTTCCGTTACAAATGCAAGGACATTTTCAAGATCTATCTGAGCAGTGTCAGAAGGAGTGAGATCTTTGGCTATGATAACTGTATTAGGCTCAAGTGAGCTAAGATCTCCTAGATCATGTCCTAATATATTGTGCAGCCATCTATTACCTATATCCCTCAAATCTGCAGCTCTTTCTCTAAGGTATTCATCTTCTAAGTTTCCAAGCATTTCACAATAAGATTCTATCCCACGTGACAAAGCATTCTCTGCAGAGATTTCCTCATCTTCCATAAGTTCTACAACTTCGTCAAATAGATCCTCATCTTCTAAAAGAGTAATATGACCATCAAAAATAGATGCCTTATCTTCTCCTAATTTAATAGCAGTCTTTTTTCTTATCTCAGTAAGCTGCTCTTTTGATTTGTCTCTAGAGGTGATAAGTCTTTCTTTTTCTTTTTCTATATCCTCTATATCTCCAGTATTGATTACTAACTCCACTTCTTTATGAAGGTATACCTTACCTATCGCAACTCCCGGGGAAGCATCTATTCCTTTGATAAATTTTCTCATCTATAAATTCTCCTTCTTCATCAAGTTATCAGCGATATTATCGAAAAATTAGAAGGTACATAGTACCCTCTAATTTTAATTGTCTATTAATTAGTCTCTTAGGTTCGATAAAAGAGTTACTAGTTTTTCAACGGCTTCATCAGCATCTGTTCCTTCAGCATGAACAGTTATTTTAGCTCCTTTTTTTATACCAAGGGAAAGAACCTTTAAAAGAGAAGTTGCCTTTACAACTTTACCAGCTTCGTTTTCAACCTCTACCTTTGAATCAAAAGTTTTTGCCATAGTTACGAATTCGTTACCAGGTCTTGTATGTAAACCAGTTTCATTTTTTATCTCCACCGTTCTGCTTACCATTTTAAAAATCACTCTCCTTTTAACATTTTTTTATAATATTTTTAAGTGTAAAATTAAATTTTTAACTAAGTTGAAGCCTGGGTTAAAAATTTTTAGCTTCTTATAATATAGTTAAATATTTATATGTTGCAAAATTAATCAAAGTGTTAATTTAACACTACATCATCCTGTGAAATTTGTCAACGTATTTTTTTAGAACAGGTGTGCCTCATTAGGGCACGGTTGGGCTTGGAACTATAAATTTACTATGTATATTAAAGGTTCTTTTTTATTGCTTTTTTTTGTTATTTGACATAATTTATTATGTGAGATAGACTTTTTTTAAGGGTATGTTTTTATTTTTGGAAATTTTTTAACAATGATTTAACATTAATTTAGGGAGGTTATATGGAACTAAGAGAAGTAAGATCAAACGCTAGAGGGAAGATGAAGGGGTTTTGTAATTTATGTAACGAGTGTAACGGGGTTTGGTGTGCTGGTCAAGTTCCAGGAATGGGAGGAGCGGGAACGGGAGAATCTTTTAAGAGAAGCTTTGAAAAATTAAAGAACATAAAATTATCTATGAAGACTCTTCACAGTGCAACAAATCCGAACACTTCTTTTTCTATTTTTGGTGAAAAATTATCCATTCCAGTTATAACAGCTCCTATCACAGGAACAAAATTTAACATGGGTGGGAGTGTATCTGATGAAGAATATATAAATGATGTTATATTTGGATCTGTAGATGCAGGAACCATAGCGATGATAGGAGATACCGGGGACTCTAGCTGTTATATACATGGTATAGAGGCTCTGAAAAAATCAGGAGGGAAAGGAATCGCCATAATAAAGCCTAGAGAGAACAGTGAGATTGTCTACAGAATAAAAATGGCAGAGGAAGCAGGTGCACTGGCTGTAGGTGTTGATATAGACGGGGCTGGACTTGTGACAATGAAACTTTTTGGTCAGCCTGTGGGGCCCAAAACACCAGAGGAGCTAAAGGAGCTAATTTCATCTACAGAGCTTCCTTTTATAGTAAAGGGAGTTCTTTCGGTAGAGGAGGCTAAAATTTGTGTAAAGGCTGGAGCTGCAGCAATAGTAGTTTCAAATCACGGAGGAAGGGTGTTGAACCATACTTTGGCTCCCTGTGAAGTTCTAAAGGATATAGTCAAGGCCGTAGGAGATGATATCGTAGTTCTTGTTGACGGAAATGTCAGGGAGGGGGCTGATGTCATAAAGTATATAGCACTGGGTGCTAAGGGAGTGCTTATAGGCAGACCTGTTATCTGGGGATCTATAGGGGGAAGACAAGAAGGTGTAAAAACTATATTAGAAACTATAAAATCTCAGCTTTATCAGGGAATGATTCTAACAGGTTCACATAGTATAGACTCTATAAATGAAGATAAGATAATATTATAAAAAAAGCTGTGGCTTCTGCCACAGCTTAAATGCTTAATTTTGACAACTCTGTATCCTCAGGAAATATTTTTTGAAGTGCATCTAAAATCTCTATATTTTTTTCATTTCTTTCTTGATAAATTTTTAATTCATCCTCATATACATATGACTCATAAGTTTTCCGATATTTTTCTAGCTCCTCTTTTTCCAACAAAATCTCTTTTTTAAATTTATCTTTAAATCCTTTTAATTTTCTTTTTGAAATTTTTTCACACAGATACATCTCTATATCATGTTTTGTGACATGCCTTTTACTAGACATAATTATCACTCCCTTTCGATTATTTCAATTTCCTTGTATCCTGTTTTCTTGTCAAAACTTCTCTTGAAAGAATACTGGCAGAACTCCCCTATAACAAGTTCACATGTTGTATTTATAATATTTCCTTCTACCAGGTGTCCGCCAAAAACTATACCGTTTCTGTCGCTATATGAAATATGAAGATGGCTTCCATCTGGAGAAAGGGTACCGTTGATAGAGATTATCTCCAGCCTTTCTTGAAATTCTCTTATACTTTTTCCATCTGCCAGTCTTATTCTTCCATTTATAACGCAACCTACAGAGGAAAGTATAACTCCTGCCTGTATATTATTTTCTGCCGAGTAATTAGTTATGAATTTTTTTACATCATCTCCTTTTTTTAATCTTACGCAGTGTATTTTTATACTTTCCGCCTCCCCTATAGAAATCAATTTTTAAAAGTCCAATAGTAAATATACCATATTTTTTTTATTATCCTTTTGTTATTTTAAATATTTATTTTTTAAAAAAAAGTCCCATCTGGGACTTTTATCAAATAATTTAAGGCTTGAGTTTGGACAGTTCTTCTAGATCGACATCTTCTTCGTAATTTACACCGTTTACTTTGAAGCCGTTTAATTTCAAAAATTCAGTCTTATATTTATCAAAATCCGTAAGTTCTTTAAAATTATCTTCGGTAACTTTTTTATATATCTCTAGAACCTCTTCTTGTACATCTTCTCTGAGTTCCCATGAATCTGGTCTCATTCTTTTTTCTGAATCAAATTCAGGCTTATTTCCGTAGACCATGTCTGCAAAGAGTCTATGAGTGTGTTCTATGGCATTTTCCTCTATACCTTTTTCTTCCATGACCCTCATGAGAGCAGAGGCATACAATGGAAATATTGGTATGTAGGCACTAGCCTTTGTAACGATGGCCTTGTTTACAGCTACATAGGCCTCTCCTGATTTTTCATCTTTTAAAACTTCATTAAGGTCACGTGCAGTTTTTTCTAGATGTTTCTTGGCAGAACCTATGGTCCCGTGTCTGTAAATTCCCTCCATTACAGCAGGACCTATATACGAGTAAGCCATAGTTTTAAATCCTTCAGAAACAACATCGGCATCCATAAGGGCCTTTATCCATAGTTCCCAGTCTTCTCCACCCATTACCTTGACGGTGTTGGCGAGGTCCTCTTCTGTGGCGGGAGTGAGTGTAACCTCTTCCATGGACTCCTTCTCTACATTGAAGGTAAAGCCAGTGAGAGATTCTCCCTGAGGTCTGAGATTGGATTTATATATTTTATTGGTATCTGGATCAGTTCTCATACCAGAGGCCAGAGAATATACCAGAAGATCGATCTTTCCTCCAAATTCCTCTTTTATATATTTTATTACCTCTTCTTTCATATTGTGGGAAAAGGCATCTCCAAGGATATTTTTCGCAATAAGACCTTTTTTCTCTGCTTCCTCTCTGAACCAGATATTGCTGTACCACCCGGCACTTCCTACTTTTCTGGCTGAACCCTCTCTCTCGAAGGAAACCCCTATAGTATCTGCTTCTGAACCTCCGAAAGCTAAAGATATCCTGGTGGCAAGTCCGTATCCTGATGAGGCACCGATTATTAAGACTTTTTTGGCACCCTTGTATTTTTTAGAATTTTCTACATATTTTATCTGACTTATAACTTCCTCTTTACATCCCACAGGATGACAGTTAAGTGCGAGACTACCCTTAATTTTAGGTTTTATAACCATTTTTTTTACCCTCCGATTTTATAATTTACCAGATATTTTACCATTTTTTGGATTATTTTTCAATTTTGAAATCTTTTTCACCTGTAATTATATATTTTTTTAAGAGCATAGCAGGGTTGTAGGATTCTTTTGCCTTTTTGATCCCATCAATACCTAGATCCTCCTCTCTGTTTACATATTCTAGATGTGAAAACTCCTTTTTTAGAAAAATCCTGTTTATCTCCTGATATACTCCTTGATATTTTGTATTTCCTTTCTCTATATGTATGAGTCCAGTGTTTGGTGTGATCTCTTCTCCTATGGAAAAAGCAGCTATTTCGCCATTTACCCTTAGAAGTCCTCCCTTGAGGTTAAGAGCCTCATAATTTTCAAAAATTTCTCTTATTCCGAGGCTTTCTTTATCGAGTCCCTTATAGATACTGCACTCTCTGTCACGACACCATTTTTCCTCAAATGCCATTACTTCTTTCATGTTTTTACTATCTATCTTTTCGTATAAAAAATCATATATTTTTTCAAATCTGTTTACTTGGTTTTTTTTATTGTGAAATTTTCTTCCTTTTAGCTCTATAAGTTTTTCTACATTATAAAGGTAGTCAAATCGGTCTCTTTCTTCCTGGAACGAAAAATAATTTTCGAGAAGTATTCTCACTCCTTCAGGAACAGCACGTAAAACTGCACCGGTTTTTAAGATCGCTGACATCTCTTTTTTTATTTTTCTGAAATCACCATGTTTCGGAAGGGGGATATAGTAAAACTCACTTTTATCTTCTATTCCTTTTATGTATAATATATCATTATCGATTTTGTATTTTAGATTTTTTCCCATCCGCCATATGAAAAGATTTGTAAAGGTAAGGTCACCTGTCTGAAACCTTCCCTGTAAAAATTCATTGAGTTTTTCCCTGTCTTCTAGTCCTATATTTTTCCATTCCATGTAACCACCTCTTGCTAGTATAGATTAGATATTAAGGAAAGTTTCCTTTTTAAAGAAGAAGAAATAAAAGTAATCTTGTATAGACAAGATTGCAGAATTTAAGTATAATATAGTAAAAAAGAGGAGGGATAAAATGTATCCGTTAAAATTTAAAAAATGTTTTATCGAAAAAGTATGGGGAGGAAGAGCTTTTGAAGACGTCCTCGATATGGAACTTCCTGAAAATAAAAAAATAGGAGAGTCATGGGAAGTAAGTTCCCATAAAAACGGAATGTCCTACGTAGAAGATGGATCTTTAGCGGGTCAAAGTCTTCAGGAACTGATGGAGAGTTCAGGTGAGGAGCTTCTAGGAAAAGAGGTCTACAGTAGATTTAAGGGGAAATTCCCTGTTCTTATAAAATATCTTGATGTGAATGACAGACTTTCTGTACAGGTGCATCCCAGTGACGAATATGCCCTTAGAGTGGAAAAAGAATTTGGTAAGTCTGAGGCCTGGTATATAATAGATGCCAGCCCTGATGCCAAGCTTATAATGGGACTTAAAGAGGGAATGACAAAAGAAGAGTTTATAGAAAACGCTAAGGCCGGAAACTTTGATGATATGTTTAACGTGATATCAGTAAATAAAGGTGACTGCATCTATGTGAAGTCAGGTCTTGTTCATGCAAGTTTAGAGGGATCTGTAGTGATATGCGAAGTTCAGCAAAACTCAGATACCACATATAGAATATATGACTTTGACAGGGTGATAGACGGAGTAAAGAGAGAACTTCACATAGACAGGGCAGCAGATGTTATAAATTTTGACGAACATCCTGAGATAACCACTGTGGATACCAGAAAAAACATCAGCCTAGACGGGGCAGTGAAGGAAGAGTTAGTGAGATGCCAATACTTTAATATTGACAGACTTCAGGTAGAAGGCGTTTACAATGATGAGATAAGCCCTAATTTCAGAATATACTCCATCCTAGAGGGAGAGGGTAAGATTGTTCACGCCGGTAAAGAGTATTCTGCTAAAAAGGGAGACACTTATTTCATTCCTGCAGGGCTTGAAGTTAGTATAGAGGGGAAATTGGATATACTGAAATCCTTTCTGTAAAGGAGGAAGATTATGCTGACAAAACATGAAGAGATAGAAAAATTTATATTAGACGGGGTAATCAAAGGAAATTATAGGCCTGATGAGAAAGTACCATCTGAAAATCAGCTGGCTGAAAGCTTCTCTGTAAGCCGAATGACTGCCAGAAAAGCTCTAGATATCCTTGTAACCAAAGGCTATTTATATAAGATCAAGGGTAAGGGGACCTATGTAAAAGACAGGAAAAACAGGGATATAATTTATCTTGATGAGATGATAGGTTTTACAAAAAGGGTAAGGAGAACAGGAAAGATACCCCGAACAGACGTCAAGGCCTTTGAACTCATAAATCCAAGTGAAGATATAGCGGCTAAGCTTGGAATAACAACTAAAGATGATGTGTATTATATCGAAAGAATCCGTAATATAAATAATGAACCTGTTATTTTAGAAGTTACTTATATGCCTGCCTATATATCTCCAGACCTCACAATAGAGCATGTACAAAAATCAAAATATGATTATCTGAGAGGAAAGGGTCACCGGATAGAAGAGATGATTAAAGAGTATATCCCGGTAATACCGGAACCTAAAATAAGGCAAGACCTTTCCTTGGATAAAAACATGACAGTATTTAAAATTGAACTTATTTCCATATTAGAAGACGGATCAATATTTGAATATACAAAATTATATTATAACCAGACCAAGTACAGATTCCTTCAGATAACAAAAAACACCGGGAAGAGTTTTTGATCCTTTCCGGTGTTTTTTTAATTTTTTTAATAAAATATTTTATTAAAAAAATTAAAAAAAGTTGACAAAAATAGAAATAGAATATATCATAGTGTTAACAAAGCAAACTGCAAGACCGTAAAGGGGTCATTTTTTTTAACAATGTTTGTTGTATATACAGGATGCTCGGCAGTTGATTTTTTTTAAGCCTTTCACTTGTATATACATGCAAAATCAAGGAGGAGATCATGGATTTAAGAACTTTAACAAATGAGAATCTGATATTTTTGAATGCTGATTTTAAAAACAAAAAAGAGATACTGGATGTTTTTATCCAAAAACTTTATGACGAGGGTAAAATAACTTCAAAGGAAGAATTTTATACTGCAGTTATGGACAGAGAAGCTGTAGGAGCAACTGGAATCGGAGAGGGACTTGCTATTCCTCACGGTAAATCAGATGCAGTAAAAGAAGCCTCATTTGTAGTGGCAACTCTTAATAATGAAATGGAATGGGAAACTCTAGATGAGGAACCTGTTAATCTTGTAATTTTACTGGCTATACCAAAATCAGAAGAGGGAAGCACCCACGTTGACCTTCTGGCCAAGCTTACTACAAAGCTAGCAGATGATGACTTCAGAGAAGAGCTTGTAAAATCAAAAAATTCAAAGGAATTTATAGAGAAACTTAACATAGGTGAAGATACAGAAAAGTCAGAAGAAGTAATGGCAGAAGATGCCAAGACAATAGTAGCGGTAACTGCCTGTCCTGCTGGAATAGCTCATACATACATGGCGGCAGAGGCTTTGGAAAAGGCCGGTAGAAAGCTAGGAGTAAAAGTAGTAGTAGAAAAACAGGGAGCCATGGGTATAGAGGACAGAATAACAGATGAAGACCTGAATAATGCCTATGCAGCTATATTTGCCGTGGAAGTTGCAGTAAAGGAAGCAGAAAGATTTGACGGAATCCCTGCAGTAGAAACGGCAGTGGCCGAGCCACTAAGAAGAGCAGAAGAGATTATAAAAGAGGCTCTAGAAGCTGGAAAAGAGGGAAGAACTGCTGCTAAAAGAAGTTCTACTCCTAAGAAAGAGATGTCATCTGGAGAAGAGGCCAAGAAAGCCCTTCTAAACGGTATATCACATATAGTTCCTCTAATTGTAGCAGGAGGTACTGTACTTGCAATAGCAGTTCTTATAAAAGAGATATTTGGTCTTCAGGAGCTTTATGGTCAGGAAGGATCTTGGCTATGGATGTATAGAAAGCTTTCTGGTGGAATGTTAGGAACACTCATGGTTCCTGTACTTGCGGCTTATGTATCTTTCTCTCTAGCAGATAAACCTGGACTTGGGCCTGGATTTGCAGCAGGACTTGCAGCAAACCTTATCAGTAGTGGATTCTTAGGTGGTATCGCCGGAGGTTTCATCGCCGGTTATACAATGAAATGGGTTAAGAAAAACGTAAGAGGGCCTCAGCATTTAAACGGATTCTTTACTTTCTACCTTTACCCTGTAATTGGTACATTGGTAGCAGGTTCACTTATGTTATTCGTAGTGGGAAAACCTGTGGCGGCTCTAAATACTGGTCTTACAAATTATCTTAATGGTCTGTCTGGTGGAAATGCAATGCTTTTAGGAGCGATAATAGGAGCAATGGTTTCATTTGACCTTGGAGGACCTGTAAACAAGGCAGCCTATGCATTCTGTGTGGGATCCATGGCAAATGGAAACTTTATGCCTTACGCAACATTTGCTTCTTGTAAAATGGTATCGGCTTTTACAACAACTCTGGCTACAAAAATCAGACCTCATCTTTATTCTGAAGAGGAAATTCAGTGTGGAAACTCAACTTGGATTTTAGGACTTGCAGGTATTACTGAGGGAGCTATCCCACTTATGATAGAAGATCCATTTAGAGTTATACCATCATTCATAGTAGGAACTGCAGTTACAGGTGCTATGGTAGCAGCAGCAGGAATAGGACTACAAGTTCCCGGAGCAGGTATAATCTCTATGTTTGTATTAGAAGCTGGAAAACTTTCAAAATTAACAGAGGCTGGAATCTGGCTCGGTGCAGCTTTAGTTGGAACTGCAATATCCACTATTGTTTTGACAGTTTTAAGAAGCAAGAAACATAAATTATTGAAGCAGCAGGCACACATGGAAAATGCTCACACAATATAAGCTTATTTGTCTAAAAAAGAAGGAGAGTAATTATGAAAAAATATAAGGTACATGTAGTTCCCCATATGCACTGGGACAGAGAATGGTACTTCACAACAGAAGAATCAAGAATTCTACTCTTAAACAACATGGAGGAGATACTGGATAGGCTGGAAACAGACCCTGAATATAAGTATTATGTACTGGACGGTCAGACGGCTATATTGGAAGACTATTTTGCCATAAAACCTGAAAATAAAGATAGAATCAAAGCCCTTGTACAGGCTGGAAAGCTGATCATCGGTCCTTGGTATTCTCAGACAGATTCTATAGTTGTAAACGGAGAATCCATAACTAGAAACCTGCTATATGGAATCAAAGACTGTAGAGAGTTTGGATCTCATATGTCAATCGGTTATATCCCTGATTCTTTTGGACAAAGTGAGCAATTGCCACAGATATTCAACGGTTTTAACATTGATAGAAGTATGTTCTGGAGAGGATGTTCTGAGAGACACGGAACTGATAAAACTGAGTTTTATTGGGAAAGTATAGAGGGAAGTAAGGTACTGAACCAGGTTATGCCCCTTGGATATGCCATAGGTAAATACCTTCCTACAGATAAAGAGGGCCTTAAAAAGAGACTAGATACCTATCTCAAGGTATTAGAGCACGGAGCCACTGGAGAGGCCCTTATTCTTCCAAACGGACATGATCAGATGCCCCTTCAAAAAAATATATTTGAGGTGATGGATACTCTAAATGAGATGTATCCAGAACATGAATTCTTTATGAGTAACTTTGATGAAGTATATAAAGATATTGAAAAAAACGCTGACAAACTAGATACGATAAGAGGGGAATTTATCGACGGTAAGTATATGAGGGTTCATAGATCAATCTCATCTACCAGAATGGATATAAAAGATATTCATGCAAAACTTGAGTACAGAATTACCAATGTACTTGAGCCCCTCGCAGCTCTTGCAAGCAGTCTTGGATTTGAATATCATCATGGCCTTATAGAGCATATCTGGAAACTTATAATGAAAAACCATGCCCATGACAGTATCGGATGCTGCTGCAGTGACAAGGTTCACAGAGAGATTTTAGAAAGATTTGTCTTGGCGAGCGATAAGGTAGAGAGCCTTATCATCCATTATAAGAGAAAGATAGCAGACCACTCACCGGCAAAAGATGGTGCAGACAAACTGGTAGTATACAATCTGCTTCCAAACAAAGTGGAGAGAGTAGTGGACGCCACTGTAAGAATAAGAGCCAATGACTTTAGTTTAAAGGATTATGAAGGAAATACTGTAAAATACAATGTAATATCAAAGCAGGAGATCGATCCGGGCTTAATCGACAGACAGATCGTTCACTACGGAGTATATGAGCCGTTCTTAGAATATGAGATTCAATTTGAAGCTGCTGTCCCTGCAATGGGATATGAGACATTGTATATATCCAAAGTAGATGCTGACAACAGTCCAGTAAAGCCAGAGGCTAAGGAAACACTTGAGAATGAGTTTTATACAGTGAGCTTCAATGAAAATGGTACAATCAACTTGGTAGATAAAGAGCTAGACAGAGAATATAAAAACTTGCTTCTTTTAGAAGAGGGATCAGACGACGGAGATGAGTATGACTACTCACCGCTTAGACCTGAGGAAGAGATGATCATAACCAATGAAAGTGTAAAAGCTGATATAGAGGTATTTAGCCTTGGACTTGAAGAAAAAGCAGTAATTAAATACAGACTTGATCTGCCTCAAAATCTTGAGGACAGAAAAAAGAAGATTATCAACTCTTATAATGACTTTGAAGTGGAAGTATCTCTAAAAAAAGGTCAAAAAAGAGTTGATGTAAAAGTGACTATAGACAACAATGTCTCAGATCACAGATTGAGAATGCATCTGCCTACTCCTTATAAGTCATCTATCTCAGTTGCTGACCAGCAGTTCGGATCTATAGAGAGACCTGTACATGACACTGCCATGGGAGTATGGGAAAAAGAGAAGTGGAAAGAGATGCCTGTAAGTATCTACTCTATGATGAGTCTAGTGGGACTTCATAACAATGAAGAGGGACTTGCAGTTATTACTAACGGACTCAGAGAGTATGAGGTAATAGGTGAAAGCTACGACACTCTTGCAATCACTCTTATGAGAGGTATAGGGGTACTTGGTAAGGAGGAATTATACTACAGACCAGGAAGACCTTCTGGAATAAAACTACCTACACCAGATTCTCAGATGCTAGGAAAACAAAGTTATGAACTTTCTATATACACTCACAAAGGATCTACATTAGAAGGGAAAACATTTAAAGCTGCCAAGGATTATACAACATCTTATGACGTTTATAATAAGATTCCTTATGATGCTATGAAACTAAATCTTGAAGATTTAAAACTGCCTGTAAGCTACAGCCTGTTTGAAGCAGAAGGTAAAGCAGAGCTAAGTGTAGTAAAAATGTCTGAAAATAATGAGTATCTTGTAGTCAGAATTTTTAACCCTTACAGAGACAGAGAGATAGACGAGACTCTTATATTTAACAGGGAGTTTAAAGAGGTGAAGGCAGGAAACCTTAATGAAGAGGTTGTAGGAGATCTGTCTTATCAGGAAAACAAAGTGAAGATAGAAAAACTAAAACCTTGCCAAACCAGAACTATATTATTCAAACTATAAAAGAAGGGCAGCTTAAAGGCTGCCCTTTTACCAATAAAACTAGTTAAAATGTAAAGTAGGAGGATATAGAATGAAAGTCGTTGTAGCAATAGATTCATTTAAAGGAAGCCTTAGCTCACTTGAACTTGGACTGCTGATAGAAAAAGGAGTAAAAAAAGTATATAAGGATGCAGAAGTAAAAAAAGTTCCTATAGCAGACGGGGGAGAGGGGACGGTAGAAGCCCTTGTAGAGGGGACAAATGGAAAATTTGTAAAGATAAAAGTACATGACCCTCTCATGAGAGTTGTTGATGCAAGATATGGGATAATGGGAAATAATGTGGCTGTTATAGAGATGGCGGAAGCCTCTGGACTGCCCCTTTTAAAACCTGAGGAGAGAGATCTCAGAAAAGCTACAACATACGGTACCGGGGAACTAATCAAAGATGCTATTGAAAAGGGATGCAGAGAGTTTATCATCGGTATAGGGGGAAGTGCCACAAATGACGCAGGTCTTGGAATGATGCAGGCCCTTGGATATAAATTTTTGGATAAAGATGGGGAAGTTCTTGGTTACGGCGGAGAGATAATGGGAAAAGTCGTTGAGATAGACTCTAGAGAAGCTATAGAGGGTCTTGATAAGTGTCAATTTTATGTAGCTTGTGATGTGGATAATCCTTTCTATGGGCCTAAAGGGGCGGCACATGTGTATAGCAGGCAAAAGGGTGCCGATGATGAAATGGTGGAGTATCTGGACTCATCTCTTCAAAAGTTGGCTTTGACTTTGAGAGAAAAAACAGGTAAAGATATAGCAGATATACCGGGAGCAGGAGCGGCAGGAGGTCTAGGAGGAGGATTTGTGGCCTTCCTAAACGGGGAACTGAAGCCTGGGATAGATATAATTCTTCAGGAGGTAGGGCTTGCTGAGAGTATAGAGGGTGCGGACTTTGTAATAACCGGTGAAGGGAAAATAGACTTCCAGTCAGTTATGGGGAAAGCCCCAATGGGTGTATCTAAACTCACGAGGGAAAAAGGAATCCCCGTAATAGCAATAGCAGGATGCGTCGCAGATGATGCAGAGGCCATGCATGACCATGGTTTGGATGCCTTCTTCTCCACTATAAATTATCCTGTTTCTCTTGAAGAGGCAATGGATAAAGAAAGAGCCGGTATTTTTGTAGAAAAAAATATCGAAGAGATATTCAGGCTGGTAAAAGTCTGTGAAAAAAAGTTTAGCTAAATTATAGAAATTTTAAAACAATCTCCCCTGGTATAGAGTCTCTATACCAGGGGAGATTGTTTGCTTCTAGATAAACGTTTAGGATTCTAAATGTTTTATAACCATTATTTTAAGGAATCACCAGCTTCCGCCGCCACCTCCTCCTGAACCTCCTCCAGAAGATCCACCGCTAGAAGACGAAGAGCCAGGCCTTGAGCTCATTGTGTTTCCTATAGACCTTACAGATTGATTTATCTCTCTTATAAAAGAGTGAGTCGTAAACCCTCTATACCCCCTATACCACCGAGGTGGTTTGTTAGCGATACCGTCAAATTTGTCCGCCCACACATTTGTAACTCCTAGAACTATTGCATAGGGCAGTATGTTGTAATAATACTGGGGGTTTTTCTTTACCAGCATTTCCAGTCTGTTCTTTTCTGCATGTATCAAAAAGTTTCTGAATCCCTTTAATTTCCCCAAAACTTCAGTACTGTATTCTGTCCTTTTGAGGGTGAATTCTGCAAGGGTAAATGAGATAATAAAAATTATTGCCTTTATAACAAAGTTAACGATACTAAAGATAGCACCTAGATTAGCCATTCTGAATATATTAAAAAACACAAATATTATAACTATAAAAGGTATTATATTCATGAGTTTTCTTGTGAACCTCAGTTTCATATCCTCTCTTTTCACTTCAAAATTCATAATGAATTTTATAGTTTTTTCTGTAACACCGTAAATCAATAGGGAAACAGCCCCTGCAAATGGAAGACCGATATAAAGGTCACCAGTGAGAAGATAAAATCTGGTATAACTTTCTAAAAACACAGGAAGTATGGCCAGACCCTTCATTAGGGCGGAAAGATTTTTACTTGTATTTGTATATAAAGTTTGAGTTTTAAGGGCTTTATGTTTTTTTATGATGCTTTTTACCTTATTTGTTATTTTATAAAAATTATTTCTGAGAGATGAGAGTCTTACCTTTTCACCGTCACCATATATGTAAAAGAGTTCATTGAACATCATGGTCTCATAATAGGGTGCATCTTTTCTGTCTTTTAATTTTATAAAAGTATAATCCTTTCCCAATAACATCTCTATCATGCCATCGGAATCATTCTCTTCTATCTCAATATAACCTTTTTCGGCCCAATAAAATAAAAGCGAAGTGACATCCTTGGTATCTACCGATCCATCTATCATATAGCCAGCCTCGGCTGGAGTAATACCTTCTGGAGGATAAAACTCCACTGTTTCTATGATTTTTCTGTCTCTTCCGAAAAAGAACCATACAAAGGAGATGATTGTGAGAAATAAAGCTCCGGCCCATTTTTTCAAGTAGGATAGCACATCTAGGGGGCCATTGAATTTAGAGGTGTTTCTGTAGTAACCTTCTGGGAGGGGAAGAGCTATTGTCAAAGCTTCTCTAGGGCCCAAAGGTTTTAGAGTTTCTCCACTTATTGTATTTCCCTCTATACTATAGTCTATCCCAGAGTTGTCTGTGCTTCCTCTGATTCCAGAGGTGAAGTTTACTTTGTTTTTGTCAAAATCTGAGGGCATATCTATGGTGAATTTTACTTTTTTTATGGTGGTATTCCATCTGTCCCCTATGATATTATGATAAAATTCGTCCATTTTTTTATTGGCGTCATCTCCGACAGTATAGTCATAGGAAATAATATATTTTTTCTCTCCTAAAACATATCTATAGGGATCTCCTATCTTTATTCGAGTAGTATTTCCAGAACGTAATTTTTTAAAGGGAGAACCCTTTACTGTGATGTTGTCAATTTTTACATTTTTACCATTATAGGTAGATGGGATGTCCCGGTAGATACCGTGTCTCTCTGTGTCGAAATTTACAATTAGTTCTTCTTTGATATTGTAGCTGTTGTTTTCATTTACCTTGATGTCCACAATATAATCCTCTATTGTAAAATATTCCTGTCCATAGACTCCCATAGACAAAACCAGTAGTAGCATGAGAATGTATTTAAAACTTGACCTGAACATTTGATCTCTCCTTTTCTTCTGTAATTTCAAAATACTCTTTTTGTGTAAAAGAGAACATCTTTGCTATAATCAGGCTTGGAAAGGTTTCGCATTTTGTATTAAAGGACCTCACCACACCGTTATAATACTTTCTAGACTGGAGGATATCTCCCTCTATAGTTTCGAGCTGTCCCTGAAGTTTCATAAAGTTACCATTAGCCTTTAGATCAGGATAGCTTTCAGACAGCGCAAAGATAGTTTTTAGTGCCCCTGTGAGTTCTCCTTCCATCTTTTGACGGTCTTTGAGATTCCCCGCATTCATAGCCATATTTCTTTTTTCTATGACATTTTCAAGAGTCTTACTTTCATGGTTGGCATATCCCTTTACCGTCTCTACCAGATTGGGTATAAGGTCATATCTTTTCTTTAGATAGACATCCATTGTTGAGAACGCCTCTTCTACAATATTTTGGAGCTGGACAAAACCGTTGTAGCTCATTGTAGAGTAAATTCCTGCGATTATAATAATCGCTGCAAAAAATATCATATCTTCCCTCCCCTTCATAATCACTCAATTTCATGATATCATAACCAAAGCCGTGAAACAATATGCAGCTAATTTTTCAGATTTTGATTTTTCCACAGGGTTTTAATTCATGGAAATTTATTGGTATTCAAAAAAAAATTTCATACAGATACTGCTTTATCTTTCAACTCTATTTTACCCCATTTAATCCCCAATGTTAAAAGGTTTTTTATATTTGCAAGAGTATATCAATTATGAGGTGGTTTTCATGAAGTTCGTCAGCAATCTAAGAAATATTTACAGTAATATAATGAATGAAAGTCTTTATACATATGACTCTAGTAAAAAAAAGGCGGCCTCGCTAGTAAGAATGTCTGTTTTCACCGCTGAAAATTACAGGAAAACCCGTTCAAATTTATGGGCATCTTCGATATCCTATTATGCCCTCCTTTCTATAGTTCCAATCCTGGCAATAGCTTTTAGTATAGCAAAGGGACTAGGAGTAGAAGAGCTGATCAGAAATGAGATTTTAAAAAACTCTCCTCTTCAGGAAGATGCTCTCGAAAAACTTATTCTCTTTTCTGAAAAACTAATGTCTAGTGCCAAGGGTGGAGTGCTTGCTGGAGTGGGATTTGTATTTTTAGGCTGGTCGGTAATAAAAATTTTTACCCTTATAGAAAAATCCTTTAATGAAATATGGGGAGTAAAAAGACAGCGAACTATAATCAGAAAATTTACAGACTATTTTTCCATAGTTCTCATGTTTCCAATGGTTTTGCTCTTTTCAAACGGTGTTGTTACTACCCTTCAGATGCATTTTATACGCGAGGGATCTCCTTTATTTTTTATAATACACTGGATACCTTATCTACTTTTAATATCGTTTTTTACACTGTTGTATCTTATTATACCCAATACCAAGGTTAATTTTTCACATGCTCTTCTGGCAGGGATAGTTGTGGGCGTACTTTTTCAAGGGCTTCAGCTGTCTATGATAAAATTCCAGGTTATTCTTTTAAACTATAACAAGATCTACGGAAGTTTTTCGGTTATACCTGTATTTATGATATGGCAGAAAATAGTCTGGATAATAATAATTTTAGGGGCACATCTGTCTTTTGTACTCCAAAACTCTTATAAATTCAGCTATACCATAGCAGAAGTAAATCTAACTTTTGCTTCTAAACGGGATATACTATTTATTATATGTCATATCATGGCAAAAAATTATGAGGAGGAGGGCCCTTCCCTAACTGCAGAGTTTATAGCTGAAAAACTTTCTATAGCCACAGGAACAATAAGCGAGATGCTAGAGATACTTCTACACTTAGGTATCATCGTAGAACTGTTTTCTCCTGTTGAAGATAGGGAGTTTAAGCTGAAGAAAAATATAAATACTTTTACAGTAAAGGAGTTTTTAGACCTTCTTGAAAACTATGGCTTTATTCAGAATATTCAGGGTGATGAGGAGATTATGTCTACAGTTACAAATTTTCATAAGGTTTATAGGGGAAATGAATGGGAGACTCTTATCAAAGATATTTAACGGGAGGTTATATATGAAAAAAATAGTTGTTCTGCTGCTGTTTTGTTTATCTGTTTTAAGCTACGGTGAGGCACCCATAACTAGAACTATAAATGTCCAGGGAAACTCACAGGTATCTGCTGTACCTGATACTGTAACCATAACTGCTATGGCAGAAAGTATAGATATAGAGCTCTCTAAGGCTGCAAATGAAAACAACAAAATAATAAGAGATGCCAGAGAATTTTTGTTGAGAGAGGGTATAGGAAAGGATGAGATTTATACTTCTAGATACACTGTATCCCAGCAAATAGAGAGACTGTCAAAAAATGTTCCTGGAGTGAGAAAGTATTTTGTAAAAAATGAGATTGTTATAACTTCAAAAAAAATAGACAAGATAGGAGAGATAATAACAGCTCTTGAAAAGGCAAAAATAAACAACGTCCAGGGACTCAGCTATTCCTCTTCTAAAAGTAAAATATATGAAAAAGAGGCTATGGTTCTAGCCTATAAGGATGCCAAAGAGAAGGCAAAAGCAATAGCGACCTTGGAGGGTTTTTCTATTGTTCCCATGTCAATTAATTCAAGTGTCTATTTCCCTAGAAATACAAACTATATGGTCCAGGCAGATAGCTTTTCTAAAGCTGCTCCTGCCCCTATATACACTCCTAAAACCATTGATATAACAGGGAATATAAATGTTACCTTCCAATTAAAAAAATAAAGGGTGATCACCCTTTATTTTTTTGCCTATCAACTTTTTACTGTAGATTTAATCCTCTAAAAAGGGTTCGCAGTTTCTATTTCTTTTGCTGATATAATTTAGTTCAGCTTTTTTCAAGGTGTATATCACAAAGAAAACTATTACAGTTACGATAGTTCCTAAGAAGTAAAACCCCATACCAAAAGCTATGCCTATAGCTGCAACTACCCATATTATAGCCGCTGTGGTTATACCTTTTATACTTCCTTTTTCATGGATAATGGCTCCTGCCCCTAGAAATCCTACTCCTGATATAATCTGAGCCGTCATTCTAGAAAGGTCACTTTTAAATACAAGGGCATTATTGGGATCTGAGGCGATAAGCTCTAAAGAATCCCTGATAATAAGTACCTGTATTGCAGATATTGTAGCGGCTCCAACACACACGAGCATATTGGTCACAAAGCCCGCTGCTTTTCCTCTTCTTTCCCGTTCCCATCCGATGATTCCCCCTGCTAGGAGGGCACTGCAGACTCTTAAAACAATCTCCCACTCATCTATCATGTATCGTTCCATAAAAATCTCCCTTTTTTAAATTTAAGTTATTCAAAATAAAAACCGTCCCGGACAAACCCTGACGGTTCTTAAATACTATTTTGCAAGTTTATATATGGCTTCTGCGTATATTTTGAGCCAAGTATCTATTTTACCTATCTCAAGATATTCGTCCTTTTGGTGCATATTGTCTTCCTGATCTTTTAAGAGTGAACCGAATGCTACGCAGTTTTTTATAGCTCTGGCATAGGTACCTCCCCCTATAGCGATAGGCTGGGCGTCCATATCACCGGTCACATCCTTATAGACATCCATAAGTGTTTTTACAAGGAAGTGGTCTCTAGGAACGTATAGAGGGTCCTTACCTCCAGTTATTTCCATTTCCATTCCAAATTCTGAAGCATTTTTTTCTATTCCCTTGAGCACTGCATCTTTTTCCACAGTCACAGGATATCTTATATCAACTGAGATTTCTAAATTGTTGTTTTCTAGAGAGATCATACCGATGTTGAGACTCAGCTGACCAGAATCCTGGTCTTCAAAGGCTATCCCCATAGATCTGCCGTTGGTCTCCATTTTTATTTTTTCAGAGAAAAATATTCCTATCTCTTCTAAGGCTCCCCCTCTATACCCTGACTCAGATATGAGTTTCATCAGTGCCGAGATAGCATTGTACCCCTTATCTGGTCTAGAAGCATGGGCAGATTTACCATTGGATGTAAAGATAAGATTTCCTGATTTTTTTTCCATCTCTATCTTATAATTTTTATCTTTATTGAAAGAATTGATGTGATCTGAGATTATTTTTCCAGAATCTTCAGAAATCTCTAAAAAGGCTTTTTCAGAAACAGAATTAAAGGCATTTCCACCTTTTATTTTGATATTTTCTGAATTTTCATATCTTTTCTTTAAAACCACCTGCATGATTCCTTTTTCAGCAAAGGTAACAGGGAAAGTGGAATCAGGTGTAAAAGAAAGGTCTGGATGAGGCATATTAAGTTTTCCAAAGTAATGATCCATACATCCCCAACCTGATTCCTCATTGGCTCCCAGAATCATTCTTATTTTTTTACCTGTTTTAAGTCCCGAATCTTTGATGGCCTTCATTGCGTAAAGGCATGTTATCATAGGACCCTTGTCATCAAGAACCCCTCGTCCGTATATTTTGCCGTCTTCTATCTCTCCTGCATAGGGAGGATGACTCCATCCCTCACCCTCTGGGACCACGTCTACATGACCTAATATACCTATTGTTTCATCTCCAGAACCAAAGTCTATATGACCTGCATAATTATCAAAGTTCTCTACTTCAAATCCCATACTTTCTCCTAACTGGAGAAAATAACTGAGTGCCTCTGCAGGACCTTTTCCGAACGGTTTACCAGGAAGGGGAGCCTCCTCTACACTTTTTATTCTAATGGCCTCTTGTATTGCATTTATTACTTCTTCTTTGTAACTTATAGCTTTTTCCTGTAAGTTCATCCAAGTATCCTCCCAAAATTATTTTTATAGATAAAATTATAACATATATCAGACTTAGTTGCGAAGATTTCAGTCCTCTCTCTAAATAAAATGACTTATTTTCTAAAGTAAAACATCTGCATACTCTTCATGTCTTCTGAAAAAAGTAACTGCAAAGCTGCACACGGGAATTATCTTATAGTTGTTTTCTCTTGCGTATTTTACACTTTCTATTGCAAGTTCTTGTGCTAATCCATCACCTCTATATTCAGGCTCAACATATGTATGATTTATAGCTATTTTTCCCTCACCACCGTAGACATAAGTCAGCTCAGCTATTACTAGTCCATCTTTCTCAATAGAAAATATTTTCTCACTTTCATTGTGTAAAATCTCCATACCAAACACCTCCATTATAAATTATTTTATAATTTTCTCTATTTCCTTTCTTTTTTTTAGTTATATTAAAAAAACTTCTATGTACTGATAGAAGCTGTAAGAAATATGCTGCTAGATCTTCCTTGAAATTAAAAATTATTAGAGTTTTTTTACTCTGATTTGAACTTGATACATACTTCCTTCTATATTTAAGAATGGTAGTAACAAAGGGATAATAACAGTTTCTCCAACAACGGTATAACCATTTTTAATGCACCACTCCTCTACAATATGAGAATTTTCCCCGTCTAAAAAAAATCCTTTTCTATAGAAACAGAGATAATCTCCCTTATCAAACTTGTGATTTTGAACTCCCTCTGCAGACTTGTCCACTTTACTAAATATGCCAAGGGAAATTTCTTCTTCTTCTTTATTCTTTGAAGATTTCTTTACTGCGGCCACATCTCCCATCACCAAAACATCTTTTTCAAGAATTTTTTTCTCCAGACTGAGAATTACAGGTGGGAGATCTTCGAGATTTTTACTCCTTATATTAGAGTAGACGAGGTATCTGAGAGGCATCTCTCTGAGTTTGAATTCTATTTCATCTTTGAGCTCTATTATCTCTTCCAAGCAGTTCAGTTTATCAGCCAATATTTTTTTTGCCATCTGTATCTCTGCAAATTTTTTTTCAATTATCTTTTCCTCTTTTTTGAGATTTTTTAAATAGTCTTTCATATTGGTGTTTAAATATTTTTCTTTGATCTCTCCTAGGGACACTCCTATGGCCTGGAGAGATTTTATCATTGCCAGAGACTTGATCTGCTGTATGGAGTAGTACCTGTACTTTGTATTAGGGTCTGTATATGCAGGTTTAAGTATGCCTATTTTGTCATAATGTATAAGCATTTTTCTAGATGTTTTGCCCAACCTGCCAAATTCACTTATTTTTAAAAAGTTATTAGAATCCATATTCACCAGCTTCCTTTAACCGAGATTTATTATTATATTTTACCTGATTATCTCTTTTTTTGAAAATCTTTTCTCCAGATAGTCATAGGCTATTATATACAGTATCCCTGTGAATATAAAGGATATACCCATTAACTTACTCAGTGGAAACTGGTATCCATATATAGAGTCTAAAATAAGGCTGGTTATGATCTGTCCTAAAAAAGTAAAAATAGTGCTGTAAATAAGAGGCAATTTCGGGATTAAAAAATTTGCCAAAAGTGTTATAATGATTACTAAAAGACCACCTGAAAAAAATATAAAAGGTATATCGGAAATATTTGAAAAATTATAAAGATCAAAGTTAACTGCCTTATATATAAAAATGAAAACAAAGGCTAGGAAAAAATTTATAAAAGTTGCATTTATTAGGCCTATTTTTTTTGCCAGCGATGAGTTACATATCAGCTGAATGTTGATGACAATTCCAGTTAAAAAAGCCAGTAAAAAGAACATGTGAATTACCTCCGATATTATATGTTTATTATGATTATTCCTGCAAAAATAAGTATAAGTCCCATGCTTTTCTTTAGATTGAACTTATGGATCGATCTTCCCAATAATCCAAAATGATCGATGATGAGAGAAGAGGTGAGCTGACCTATTATTAAAAACAGTACTGTGAAAGAAACTCCGATTTTTTTCATTGTGACGCTTTCAAGGAAGATAATAAATATACTAAGAATACCACCAGCATATAAATATATCCCAGCTGGGAACTTTTCAATTTTGGTCCTGGTAAAAAGCTTCACTGCAAGTATGGATAAAAAAGCAAGCGTATGTATAATAAAAACAGCCTCTGAATCACCTACAAACTTTGATAAAATTCCATTTGAAAAAATCAGGAGGCTTATCAGTCCCCCGGTAAACATGTTTCCTATATGATAATTCATTTTCATCACCTCAATAGAAATATATCAGAGACAGAAAAAATATAACCGGACATATGACCGTAATATAAAGGAGAATTATGGACAGCAGCAGAGAAATAGAAAAGTTTATAAAAAAATATGATTTGGAAAAATATTTAGAAGGCTATAACTACTGGGATATGGAGATAAAAATACTTGAAAAAGGTTCATATCTAATGATGTCTGGCATGGATAAGAGAAAGCTATATCTCTTTCTAGATGGACTTTTGAAAGTAACCCTGTTGTCTAGTGAAGGTGATGAGATGCTTCTCGAATTAACCAAGCCCTTTGATATTCTAGGTGACGTAGAGTTTCTTTTAGAAGAGGATGTCCACTATAACATACAGATAAAAGAAAGAAGTACCTTTCTAGAGCTTGATTTTGACAAGGCGGTAAAAAATATAAGATTTTACGAACTGATGGCAAAGACTTTGGCCAAAAAACTTCGAAATACATCTAAAAAATATTCCGTAAAAAAGCTATGCACCAGTAGGGTACTTGTAGCAAAGTTTATCACCGAAAACAGAGAATATTTTTCAAGTACGATAAAATACGGGGATATTTCAAAACTACTAGGCTTATCCGAACGGCAGCTGAGAAGAATTTTAAAGGATTTTGAAGATAGGGGGCTCATAGAAAGAAAGGGGAGAAAAATAGATATCCAAAATGAAGAGGGAATAAAAAGATTAACATATTAATGCAATCTTTACTTATATCTACATTTCATATATAATGAAATGAATGTTTTAAAATATAATAACTGTATATCTATAGGAGAATAGAACTCCTAATATTTGATGAAGAGGTGTAATAATTTGAATGTAAAAAAGAGAATCATAAAACTTTTGGGAGAGTTTGAAGAGGGAAAGTATTCCAATATCCTTTTGAATGAATATTTCAGAGAAAATAATCTAAGCCGTGGGGAAAAGGCATTTATTACAGAGGTTTTTTACGGAGTAATAAGAAATATAATATTTCTGGACTACCAGATAGATAAGAGAGCCACCAAAAAAGTTCACAGAAAGTGGCTGAGGAATCTTCTGAGGATCTCATACTATCAGGCCTACTTTATGAGGAGTGACGATGCAGGGGTGGCATGGGAAGCCACAGAACTTGCCAAGGAAAAACTAGGGGTGTATGTGGGAAGGTTTGCCAACGGTATGATCAGGTCTTTCATGAGAGAGATGGACGACGAGGCTGATCAGCTGAAGGCCGATGGGAAAATGGATATTTTATATTCATGTCCAAAGTGGTTTTATGAGAAAATAGAAAAAGAGTATGGAGAGGAAGCTGAGGAGCTTCTGAAATCTTATAAAAAGATACCATACCTGAGTGTAAGGGTCAATAAGCTCAAATACAGCAAGGTTGAATTTGAAGCTCTTCTTGAAAAAATGGGAATCAATATAATGAAACAGATAGATTCTGTGTATTACCTAGATTCCGGGGCACTTATCGATTCCCAGGAGTTCAAAGATGGTAAAATAACAGTCCAGGACGGATCGTCATATCTGGCTGCTAAGATGCTAGGTGCAAAACCTGGGGACATAGTATTAGACACATGCAGTGCACCTGGTTCAAAGGCTGCAGTTCTGGCAGAGATAATGGAAAACAGGGGAGAGATAACGGCCCTTGACATACATCAGCATAAGATAAAGCTTCTCGATATGAATTCTAAAAATCTTGGTGCCAAAATAATAACCGGAGTAAAACTTGATGCAAGAAAAGTAAAAGAGCAGGGGAAAAAGTTTGACAAGATACTGGTAGATGCACCGTGCAGCGGTTATGGGGTACTACGTAAAAAACCGGAAGCCCTCTATAATAAAGACATGACAAATGTAGAGGAGCTGGCTAAACTCCAGTATGAGATACTTGAGTCTGCATCTAAATCGTTGAAAGATGATGGTGAGCTGGTATATAGTACCTGTACTATTTTTAATGAGGAAAATACAGACAATGCCCAGCGTTTCCTGCAAAACAACCCGGAATTTGAGGTAGTGGAATTAGAGTTCCCACAGGGTGTAAATGGTCACAAAGACAGTATAGGGGGACTTGTAATAGATTACAATGAGGAGTTTCTAGACAGTTTTTACATCATAAAGTTTAAAAAGAGGATAGGATAATGTTAGAGGAATTAAGAGAAGCAAACGGGTATATAACGTCGAAAATAAAAGAAAAAGATTCGGTTATTCTTGAAATGGAAAAATTTGCAGAAGAGCACAATGTTCCCATTGTCACCAAAGAGGTGGCAGAATACCTGAAGTTCATGGTAAAAATGAATAAAAGTAAAAATATCCTAGAGATAGGGACAGCCATAGGTTATTCTGGGACTATAATGGCAAAAGCAGTAGAAGAGTATGATGGGCATCTTACCACCATAGAGATTGATGAGGAGAGGTTTAATCAAGCCAAGGAAAATTTTGCCAAGGCCATAGTAGATAATGTGACTCTCATTCTAGGAGACGGACTAGAAGAGATAAAAAAACTTCAAGGTGAATTTGATTTTATATTCATCGATGCAGCCAAGGGGAAGTATAAGGAGTTTTTTGAGGATTCATACAAACTTTTGTCTAAGGACGGGATTATCTTTATAGACAATATTATGTTTAGGGGCTACCTATATAAAGAGTATCCCAAAAGGTTTAAGACCATAGTGAGAAAACTAAATGAATTTATAGATTATCTTTATGAGAACTATCCAGGGTTTACCCTCCTCCCTTTTGGAGATGGGATTGGGCTATTACAAGGTAAAAAATAAGCTCTTTAGATCGTTAACCTACCTACTGATTTTATCATGTTAATAAACTTTATAAATAAACTATTTATAACTGCATGAATTAATACACTAGGTATGTTAAAAAAGCAGGGTTTTATGTCCCTGTTTTTTTATGACAGTATGATTGTCTCGATACACTCTGACAATTAAAAATAGGTCTAAGATACAAACAAAAGAATTAGGGGACGTGAAAAACAAGTCAAATATATAGACAGTTGTCTTTTTGCATAAAGCTTGATAAAATATAAAAGAAGAAAATAAGAAGCATTAAAAAAGGAGAAATTTATGAAGAAACTGTTAATATTATTTACTGTTTTAATATTTACGGCCTGCACGAATAAAGAAGTTGAGATGGGTGACCCTAATCTGGAATTAAAAGATGGGAAATTATATTATAAAGAGAAGCTTTTTACTGGAACACTAACTCAAAAGATACCTTTAACCGATAAAAATCTTGTTGAGATTCCCTATAAGAAGGGACTTATTACAACTGAGTAAGTCTATCTCTATTCTGGTTTTTTAATTGGTATTTATTAGAAGAGCGGACTTTTATAGGCTAAAAATACTCTTTTTTAAATATCGGAGACTTGATTTTTTTATAAAGAAAGTCAAGCAAAGAGAATTTACTGTTATTTAAAAATTTTATATACAGGAGCTAAATTTTTATGAGTATTTTAAACGTTAGTAATGTAAGCCACGGATTTGGATCTAGAGTAATTTTAGAGGACGCGTCTTTTCGTCTGCTAAAAGGTGAACATGTGGGACTGGTAGGTGCCAACGGAGAGGGGAAGTCGACTTTCCTGAATATCATAACGGGTAAGCTCATGCCTGACGAAGGGGATGTGAGCTGGTGCAACCATATAACAACTGGGTATCTAGACCAATATAGCACCCTTGAAAGGGGAAAAAGCATAAGGGATATTTTAAAATCAGCTTTTTCCGCTATGTTTGAACTGGAAAAAGAAACAATGGCCCTCTATGAAAAGATGGCAGACTGTACACCTGAAGAGATGGATGCTATCCTTGAAGAGGTGGGGGAGATACAGAGTATCTTAGAGAGCTCTGATTTTTATAATTTAGATTCTAAAATCGAGGAGTATGCTGCAGGGCTGGGCCTCCTTGAGATTGGATTAGACAGAGATGTGTCTGAGCTTTCTGGTGGTCAGAGAGCCAAGATTTTGCTTGCAAAGGTACTCCTTGAAAATCCTATGATTCTGATACTGGATGAGCCTACTAACTTTTTGGATGAAAACCACATTGTCTGGCTGAAAAATTTCCTAAAAAATTATGAAAATGCCTTTATTCTGGTATCTCACGACATTCCTTTTTTAAATGAGGTTACAAATGTGATATACCACATTGAAAAAGCTGTCCTCACAAGATACACAGGAGACTACTATCAGTTTAGGGATATGTATGAATTAAAGAAGCGTCAGATAGAGATGGCCTATAAAAAACAGCAGAAAGAGATAGCCAATTTGGAGGATTTTATTGCCAGAAATAAGGCCCGTGTTGCCACGACAAATATGGCAAAGGACAGACAGAAAAAACTAGATCGTATGGAGATTATAGAGATAGCCAGGGAGAAACCAAAACCTATTTTTGGATTTAAGACTGCCCGCACTCCCTCTAGAGAGATTATAGAGGTAAAGGATCTGGTTATAGGTTATGATGACCCGCTGACAAGGGCTCTTAATTTCTCTATAGAGCGTAACCAGAAGATCGCCATAAGAGGTGTCAACGGGCTGGGGAAATCCACCTTACTGAATACTATTTTGGGAAAAATACAGCCTATCTGCGGAGAGGTAGAGCATGGACAGTTTCTGGAAATAGGTTATTTTAAGCAGGAGGAGGAGAGCAGTAATACTCCGGCTCTGAATGAATTTTGGGATGAATTTCCAAGCTTCACAAATGCTGAAGCCAGGGCTGCTTTGGCCAGATGCGGACTGACAAATGACCATATTACCAGTCAGATGAGGGTCTTGTCTGGAGGAGAAAATACAAAAGTAAGATTGGCTAAAATAATGAACAGAGAGATTAACTTTTTAGTTTTAGATGAGCCTACAAATCACTTGGACATAGATGCCAAGGAGGAATTGAAGCGGGCTATTAAAGAATTCCAGGGGACGGTAGTTATGGTTAGCCATGAGCCTGATTTCTACATGGATATAGCCACGGAAATCTGGGATGTAGAAAATTGGACCACAAAGGTGGTATAGGGGCTAGGGGAAGTTCCCTAGCTCTTTTATAATTTAAAAGAAAACAATGTAAAATTACGGTAAAAATGTTAATATACATGAATTCGGCTGTAAATTACTAAATAAATATGAGAGAAATTATAAAAAGAGAGGTAAATAATGAAAATCAAAGCAGGAGATATAATAAAAGTCTCCAGAAAAAACAAGAAAAACTACCAGTATGGTTTATACATAGGACAGGAAGAGGTCATCTATTACGTAGAAACCCTTGAAATAAAAGGAAGGGTAATTAAAACTACCTTAGAAGATTTCAGAAAGAAAAACGGGATCATTGAAATTGTAGATTTTCCAGCGACTAGAGATGGAAGAAGCACAGTAGTAAAATCAGAGGAATTTATGAAAAAGAAAAATCTGGTATCTAAGGGAACATGGCCGGAGTGGTTTGTTTCCCAGTTTGATGAATATGTATTGAGCACAATATGGGATACAATACAGAGAGCCAAGAGCAGACTAGATAAAGTGGAAGAACCGGTATTTAACAACGGAGAACATTTTGTATGGTGGTGCAAGGTGGAGCTGAAAAGAAAAGATAAAAAAGAGGGTAAATTGGACGAGTTTTTTAATCCAACAACGCCACTAGCAAGATTTCCTCTGTCTAAAAAACCATCGTCAGTTAAATAGAGATTTTCGATCAACTAAAGATCTTATAAAAATTTAAAACCTATCTGGTTCTATACCAAAACTAGGGAGATAATGATCTTAAATTATATTAAAAATCAGGGAGATGGCTCCCTGATTTTTTTATATACATAGCATTAATTTTTATGTGGTTCGGTGTGGATATAGTTGTTTCCTGCTCTGATTTTACCGTCTTTACCGTGAATTTTAGTGTCTAATTTTTGATGTCTTGCTATTTTTTCTGCTATCTCTATGGCTCCTTTCTGAGTTAGTGTAATTTTAGTCACTCGTTCGTTACCTTCGCCCCTTACACCCCACTCACCGTCGTATGGGACAACATGTTGATTTTTAGCCATTTCGTATCCCTCCTTGGACTAATAGTGACAGTGTTATTTTTCAACTTCACAGTAGGTTTGGCATAGTAATATGTAGATATTTTCCTGTCTCTAGTATATTCGACATCTTATTTTGTTATATTCCTCTTTAATCCTGTGTTTTACAGATATTTTTTTATGTCAGACTCTCAGATGAAAGACTATGAAAAACCATGCCACCGATGACAAATATAATTCCTGTAAATGATATAGTGGTAGGAAATGCACCGCCTAGAATAAAAATCTCCCCCATGAGAGAAAAAATAAGTTCTCCAGATTGTGTAGCCTCAACAACGGCCATCTTTTGGCTATCTCCTTTTGTAAGGTCTGTAGCCTTAAAAAATAATATAGTAGCCATTACTCCTGAACTAATTGCTACTAGGAGGGATTGAATTATCTGTGGTCCGCTAGGTGCCCCTATACGTGCAACTCCATATGCAGACAATATAATCCAGAAAGGGAGGCTAGCAACCGTCATCCCTAAAACTCTCTGGTAGGTATCTATCTTCCCCCTGCAGACTTCCATCATCTTTCTGTTTCCAAAAGGATAGGCAAAAGCTGCTATTATAACCGGAAGGATTCCTCGTACTATCTCTTTTGAGGTTATGGCAGAGATCTGATCAGCCTGCATTATAAATACACCGATTAATATGAGAAGAGAGATACCGAGACTTTTCACAGGAATTTTTCCTCTGATTTTTTTGACATTACCGCCATCTGTTTTCTCTATATAAAACAATGGTGAAAGCAAGGCACCTGCTATAATAGTGATCTGCCACGTACTGGCTATAAGCCAGGAAGGGCCTGATCTGGCAGCAAAACACAGAGGGGCATAAAATATCCCAAATCCAATTGTGCTCCATTTCAGTCACGTGATCATATTTGATTTCATATGATCTGTCAGAGGCTTTAGATCTCCTCTTATGAAAACAATAATATATAAAAATGGCACCATTAAAAAGAACCTCAGAGATGAACTCCAAACCCAGCTTCCTCCAGTTAGTTCCATAGATCTATTTAATATAAAAGAGGCTGAAAAAAACAAAGATGCTAAGCCTCCTAAAAAAACCGATTTCATATATAGATACCTCCTTGAAATAAAAGTCTAACTTACCAAAACATATTTATGTATGTTATAGCATATTTTTAAAGATTATAGCATACAAATGTATTTTATGATATAATTATTTGGATTAAAAGGGGTGAAAAAATGAAAGAATTAAGTGAAGTTATAGGAAAAAATCTAAAAGAGATAAGAAAAAAACAGAATCTCAGCCTAGACGAAACCTCTAGACTCACAGGAGTAAGTAAGCCTATGCTAGGGCAGATAGAAAGAGGCCAGTCAAATCCCACTGTTTCCACTCTCTGGAAAATAGCCACGGGATTAAAAGTTCCCTTCTCAGAGTTTATGAAAAAGTCGGCAGCGGACTATGAAATTGTTTCCTTAAAAAATATAGATCCCGTCTTAGAATGCGGAGAAGATATGAAAATTTACACCATGTTTCCCTTTAATAATGAGGAAAATTTTGAGATTTTATATATTAAACTAGAATCTGGGGCTGTACACAAATCTCAAAGACATAGGGATGAAGTAAAGGAATATGTCTTTGTAATAGAGGGGATACTCAATATGAAAATAGGGTCAGAGACTCTGACTATAAAAAAAGGAGAAGCCCTGAAATTCAAGGCAAATATAGATCACGAATATTCAAATTTGAATAAGGAAGAGTGTTTTTTTCAAAATATAATAGTTTATCAGAACACAAATCAAAATCAGGTGTGACGGACTGAAGTTTTATCGGCGGCCGTATAGGGAGGAAAACAAGAGAGATGAATGATTCAAAAAAATATCTATATGTTATAAATTATCCGGCATATGAAGAGGAGCTTTGTATGCTAGAGATGAGGGCCTTGTTTGGTAGAGAGCCAGAGGACAAGGTGCTTATTTCTCAAATGAAATTTAATCCTTCCAATAGTATTTTTATAAAAAAAAGACTGGAGATAATCCACGAAAAGGATACCCTACAGGAAATTTTGGATCATTTGGAAAAAGATGAGATACACCTAAAAGATTTTAAATGTGAATACTTGAGACTCCAAAACGGGAATATAAGCTATGAAGAGAGAATCAAGAGTACAAGAGAGGTAGGCCTCAGAATAATTGGAAACTCAACTATGACAGAACCTGAAATCATTGTGGGAGTAACCAAGTATAATGATAAATGGTTTTTAGGGATAAATGAAAATAATGACTGCAAATGGCATCTCCATGAAACCAAACCATGCTCCTACTCAAACTCTTTGAGTGTAAGGACGGCAAGAGTACTGGTGAATATAGCATCAAAAGGAGATCTAAAGAAAAAAGTAATAGATCCATGCTGCGGAGTAGGAACTACCCTCGTAGAAGGCCTATCCATGGGGTATGATATCTTTGGCTATGAAATAAACCCGAAAATAGTAAAAAATGCAAAAGAGAACCTGAAACACTTCAACCTGGAAACTAAAATTATAAAAAAAGATATGCATGAGATAAAAGAAAATTATGATGCCTCTATAATAGATATACCTTATGGCCTCTTTAGCCATACTACTGAAAAGGATCAGCAGGATATAATAAATACAGCCAGAAGAATTTCTAAGAGAATGGTTATGGTGTCCTTTGAAATTTTAGATGAAATGGTTTTGAACGCAGGCTTTGAGATAATGGACAGAGGTACTGTCACTAAGGGAACCTTTAAGAGATATATCTTGGTGTGTCAATAATACATATAGAACCAGTATTCAAAAAGGTGGTGTGCCATGCCAGGTACACCACCTAAATTTTTTTAATTTAGAAGTTAAACAGCTAATAAGCTTTTAAACTTTGATACATCCCCCAAAATACCATCAATGCCAAATAAGGGAAGTTGAAATAATAGCAAAAAAAGTTGACAAATGATAGTAAAAAGGTTATGCTAAAATATAGGGTATAGGGGTATATTGATACTTTAAATATGGAGGTGTAAGATGCGACAGTTGTGTTTTGAATACTTTAATAGAGGCGGAATGTTTGGATGGATGGGAGGTGGACTTATGATGCTTTTTCCGATACTAATTATTGTACTGATTTTTTATTTTTTCAACAAGAATGACAAGAATGACAGGAACAACAATATAGAAAATCCAACTCCGTTAGATATACTGAAGAAAAGATATGCAAGAGGAGAGATAACTAAGCAAGAGTTCGAAGATATGAAAAAAGATATACAGTAATATTCAACTTTTGAAGAATATAGTCAAATATATTGAAAGGACAGGAGCAGTCTGACCTAGTTTATTTGTAACAAGAGACATGAGAGTATAGAGGTTTTTTTAATATTATGAAGATTACAGAAGCGGCCTGTTAAGAGGGCCGCTTCTGTAGTTTAAAAAAGATGGATTGTTTGATCTATTGAATGTTTTTAAGTTTTACTGCCGTAGCATAGGCAAAAAGTTCTGCAGCACTTCCCACAACACTTGTTGTCATATAGCGGATGTTTATGACAGCATCGGCACCTATTTCCTCAGCCTGTGCAAGCATTCTTTCTGCAGCTATTTCCCGTGCTTTTCCCATCATATCAGTGTATTCAGTCAATTCTCCTCCAAGGATGAGTTTTATTATAGCAGAAAGGTCTTTACCCAACCAGATTGCAAATACTGTATGTCCCTGAACTAATCCTAAAATTTCAGATACTTCAGAACTAGGGAGCACAACCGAGTTTGACATTAGAATTTTAGTTTTATGTTCAGATGAGCCATTTGCCTTTTCTGGAGCTTTATATTTTTTCTGACTTAATCCCACTGTCACTAAGACTATGAAAATTCCTCCCAACAGAGAGAAAACGGCGATCCTTAACCATAAAGGGACAACGGGATCTTCGGCAGTAACTACAGCCCAAGGAATTCCGGCAAATATAGAGGTGAAAAGTCCCAAAACAAACAACATAGAACCGATATAGCGAATTGTTTTCATAATATCCTCCTCCTCTTATATAATTTACTATGTGATATAAAAAACTCCTGTACAGAGTGTACAGAAGTTTTTTATAGATAATTCTTAAATATTTATTTTAAAATTCAAGTCCACCAGATATTTCAAGGTCTTTTTCATTTTTTCCTATTGCAGAAATAGCAGCTTCAAGGCCCTGTGAAATAATATCTAATCCCATAGAGGGAAGATTTTTTTTATCTATAACCTGTTGCGGGATATACGGAACATGGATAAAGCCACCTTTTTTAGCCACATTAGATTTTTCTATGTGATAAAGAAGACCGTACATGATATGGTTGCAGACAAAGGTTCCGGCCGTATTGGATACAGCTGCAGGAATGCCAATAGATTTAATGGCCTCTGTCATCGCCTTGATAGGTAAGCTGCTAAAATAAGCAGTGTCACCATCAGAGTATACTTTTTCATCTATAGGCTGATTTCCATCATTATCCTTGATTCTTGCATCATCCAAATTAATGGCAACTCTTTCCATGGAAATCTCATATCTTCCACCAGCTTGTCCGACGCAGATAACTGCATCAGGTTTGTGTTTTTCTATTCCAGACATTAAAACATCAATGGATTTTTTAAAAACTGTGGGGATTTCTAGCTTAATAACCTCTATACTCTCTATAGTAGCTGGAAGAAGCTTGATCGCCTCCCAGGCTGGATTTATTTTCTCTCCTCCAAAAGGATCAAAACCTGTAATTAAAAGTCTCAATAATCTCAGCTCCTTAAATTTTTATAATTTTAAATTTACTAAAACGCCCAAAGGTACATAACAACAATATGAAGAAAAAGTAGTACTAGTGCAACTGGTGTCTGAGCTGCGATTACACCATTTTTGTTTTTCATTTCCATGATAGCCGCCGGAACTATATTGAAATTTGCCGCCATAGGTGTAAGAAGGGTACCACAATAACCTGCGGTAAGACCTAATACCCCTGCAATTGCAGGATTTGCACCCTGTGAAAAAACAAAGGGGATTCCGATTCCAGCTGTAATTACAGCAAAGGCCGCAAAGGCGTTACCCATTATCATTGTAAAAAGTGCCATGGCAAGACAATATACTGTTACACCTGCTAAGATATTACCTTCTGGAATAATTCCACTCATGATTTCAGAAATAACTGTTCCGACACCAGCAAGTGCGAATAGAGCTCCTAATGATGCCAAAAGTTGTGGAAGTATTGTCGTAGATCCTATCTGTTGCAGCATTCTAGAACTTTCGTATCCTATATATTTTGGATTTTCTTTTGTAACAACAAGAGTAAAAATCAAGGAAATAATAGAACCTAACCCTAAGCCTACTAATCCTCCTAAATCTGTAAACTGTGCAACAGCAAAGGCAATAAGTCCAATTGAAGTAGCCGGGAAAAATATTGAGTTACCAATTTTATGACTTCTTTCTTCTCTGTACTCTTCAGAAGATAATTCTTGAGAACCACACCCGACTTTATTAAAGGCTGTGAGTCCTCCCATAACAAAAATAAGTATACCCACAATATGGGAAGGAATGTTTTTACCCGCCATAAAAATAACACCAAATATTATCCAAAAGATACCTGTTCCTATTTTAGTTTTGTGTTTTTTATCGGTAAGTGCATATGCACCGGTGGCAATGGCAACTAGTCCTGTGAGAATATACATTATTTCTAGAATCATATTTTTCATTCTTTTACCTCCTTTTCCAACTGAGTATCTACATGAGCTTTTGAAAGGGTCATATCAGTCCAGTAATTTTGGACAAAGGATAATATAACAGAGATAAATGCCATAGGAATAGCAGCCTTAGAAACTGAGTAAGGTTCTACTATTATTCCAAGTTCCTGAAGTGTACCAACAATTAGAAGAACTCCACCAGATGCCACAAAAACATTTTGTCCAAAAAAGTTACCGTAGTTTTCCACGGCACAGGCCACACCTTTTAGTTTGTCATTTTCTTTTTCTGAAAGGTTTCTGCTCAATTTATTTTCAGAGGCACTCTGTGCCATTGGATAAATAAGAGGTCTGATAAATTGGACATGTCCTCCTAGTCTAACAGACAGAGCAGCAGCAAGAGTTCTTATAAGCATGTAAAAAGATAAGATTCTTCCGCTGGTGACGCTATTCATTCCTTTGATAAAATGAGCCCCTCTCTCTTTTAGTCCGTTTCTTTCAAGTATCCCTATAACTGGTAAAGTTAATAGAAAAAGAGTCATATATCTAGTTTTCACAAAAGCCTCTCCCAAAGTGGAAACTATTGTCATGAAATCTATACCAGATACAAGACCGGTTGTGACACCTGCAACTAATACAACAGCAATGGTGTCAAGTCTAAATGTGAAACCCAATACAATGATAAGAATTCCAATAAGCTTGATCATAAATATTTCCCCCTTTTAATAAATTTATTGTACCCCCGGATCTTTATCATATATTATTTTTGATTATAGTTTTGTAAGCTATTTTACATTGGAAAGATATATTTAAATTATGGTTTTAATACAACACCATAGTTGCTTTTTTGGCATTAAGTGTTTACTAACGGAAATATAAAATAAATTCTAACAAGATATGGCTTATTTGACAGAATTTGTTTTTTTCTATCAAAAAATTAAAAACAGACAACTTCTTGAAGACTTTTGATGTTGTATTTCCTCAAAAAGTTGTCTGTCCAAAGAATATATGACTCTAATGCAAACATTTTTTAGATAATTTTTTTTTTAAAAAGTCCCTCTCTCAATTATGGGTGTATAACAGTATCACTTGGTAATCAAGAGAGGGATCCAAAACCACAAAATTATTTATACTATCTATTTTTTCTAATACTCTCTCTGTATTCTGCTAAATTTTCTACAGATTTTACAATTATCAGTTTTCTTTTTATAATTACCAAGCTTCTTTCTTCAAGTTTTTTGAGAATGTTGGTTATACCTATTCTAGAAACATTTATACCTTTTCCTATATCTTCATGGGTATATCCCTCTATTTTTATATTTACAGTTGAATTTGGTTCCCTTATTTTACATATTCTCAAAAGAAATTCAATAAGTTTTTCCTCGCTGGAATAGAATTTATTAAAACCTGACTGTATGAGAGAAAGATTGTATTTTCGGCTCATACTATGCATAAAATAGTTGTAATATTCAGGCTTGTCTTTGAGGATCTCATTTATTTTATCTTTTTCTATTTTCCAGAGAGTACTCTCTTCTAAAAATTGCAGGGTATAATTTTGACTTACTTCTGAGAAGATTTCGAATTCTCCTAAAATTTCTCCAGGATATAATCTATAAATCATCTGTTCTTCCCCGCCTATATCACAGATAGAAATATTAACTGCACCAGTTTTGACAACATACAGCTGTTTTTCAATATCTCTAGATATTATAGCTCCTTTTGGGTATTTTTCAACTTTTCCGCAGGGACCTAAGATTTCTAAAAAAAATTTCCTCATATTATTTTGTTTATCTAAATCAAATAATTCTGTATATTTTGTATTCATTTTTTTCTCCTAATTTTAGAAAGTTATTGTAATACTACTACAAAGACTATTACAAATCAATACTTTATGCGATACAAGCTGAAAAAAAGAATTGGGTTTTTCCCAAATGACCTGTAAATTATATTTATAACCTAGAATATAAAGATCATGATCTAAATATATTTTACATCTAGGAATTCTGTAATTGTCACATACAGAGACAGGGAAAGAATTAATCATAAATTCTTTGATTTTATATCTGTTTTTATTGTGTTCCATAATAATATCCATTATTTTACTTAAGATAGAACCTAACTTGGCTGCTCTTCTAGAAAATCCACTTTTAGAAATAACATAATAAAAATGAGGATAATCTTCAAAAAAGGATAAAGATTTTTGGAAGGTACCGTTAAAATATATCTGTTCTAATAACTTAAGCGTCTTTCATTTTGGTTCGAGAACTCTCTTGATGCCCAGTAAGCTTAAGAATAAATTAAACAAATTCTAATATATCATAAATATTATCTTTCATATTGTGCACTCCTAAAGTTGTTATTTTAAGAGTATTCTATCGTATAATTAGTAGGGTAGCAACTTAAGTTAATTTAATGGATTCTGTAAGGTATCTCGACTGGTTAGGTATAAAAACCCCCCGGTTAAGGGGGGGATCTCATATATTAAGATTATTTTTTATAGAACAGCAGTCCGGAAAGGGTAGCTATTACAGATATAAGCATATATTTAGGGTTGCTTATGGCGGCGTAGACTCCGATAGATACTCCACCCAAAATTGCTAAGATGGGAACCACAGGGTATAGGGGGACCATATAAGGTCTCTCTAATTCAGGTTCTCTTTTTCTAAGGATAATTACCCCTAAAAATACCATAGAGTAGAACAACCAGAATATTGCCACAGGAATATCTCCAAATACATCAGGGTTTCCAGTAATAAACATAATTATCAAATAAGACAGAGAAAGTATAAACATGAGTCCAGCTGATCTCATGGGCTGGTTACTTTTTTCCTCTACCTTGGAGAAATAATCCTTTGCCGGGAAATGCCCCTCTATAGCCAAAGAGTAAGGAACTCTCGTAGAGATAAGAGAGAAACCATTCAGTCCTCCGAAAGATGAGACCATTATTCCGAGGAATATAAGTTTAGCACCGTAATTTCCAAATAGATGCTGAGCTACTCCAAACATACCCTGATTTACAAGTTCATCTGCAGAGAAAACTTTCAGAAGTCCGATGTTTAATCCTACATATATTATGGTAATAAATCCAAGACCGAATATAATAGATTTAGGGAGGTCTTTTGTTACATTTTTCAGGTCTCCTGAGATTGTTCCCACATAGATCCATCCGTCAAAGGCAAACATCACAGGTACCAAGGCCATACCTAGAAGAAGAAGGGGTGGTTTTGTAGAAACTGCCTCTGGAGAGGAATAAAAAATCCCAGCAGTATTGTTATTTGACATGAATCCGAATATGGTTATTGCCGCCAGAGGAATTATTTTGGCTCCTGTTGCCAGGGTCTGTATTATTCCACCTGCTTTTTGTGTAAAAGTATTTACGGCAAAGACCAGTACTAGTGCTCCTGCTGATAAGGGAAGCATATATTTAAGACCTGATTCTACTCCTAGGAACTGGGTGGTGAAAAATGCAAAGTAATAAGCTATGACGGCAATTATTGCAGGGCTGTATATTATAGCCTGGGCCCAGCCTACGAGAAATGCCACCTTATCTCCATAGACCCTTCTTATCCAGGCTATGATTCCACCTGTCTCGGGAACTGCCGCTCCTATCTCTGCCGCTGTGAGACCGGAGAGAATAGAGATAGTTCCTCCTAAGATCCATGCAGAAACTGCAATTTTTGGATTGAGCCCCGATGCCATAAGAACAGGTTTTGCCTTGAAAAATATCCCTATACCTATCACTACTCCTACTACCATTGAAAAAGCAACCGAAAAGCCATACCTTCCCTTTAATTTATCTTCCATATTATATTCTTGTATGATGTTTATATAGCCAAACACCACACCCTCCTTTCTTTTTATAATTTGTTTTTATCTTGGTATATCCTTGTATTGACACTGTGAATTTTTTATTTTTTTTGTAATTCTGATTACTCAAAGGAGATTAATGCCACAGCTTAATTTTCAATATTAATTGATTGGGTTGGTCTTTTAACCATTATTTCACGTGGGGCTATATGGAATTTAGCAATGTGGATATCCACAGTGTATTGCCTTAAATTAAGGAGGATCTCTATGTACTATGTTGCTTCTATTATGGATAATCATGGTGTTATACACCTAGAAGCATTAACCTTTGATAACAATCATGCGGGATTTTCTAAATTCGTAGACTCAATCTCTGAATTTCCCAAAGAAGAGCTACTAATTGGTTTAAAATCTACAGTTCACTATGGAGAAGTCTTTACTCAGTTTGTCTTTAAAGTCGCAATTATAAATCCTTTACAAACGTCAACAATCAGAAAAGCTGGGATTAGAAAAACTAAAAACGATAAGATAGACTCTCTTATTATTTCAAAATCCTTGATTCTAAATGGCGGTACTCTTTTGGAAGAAAGAGATATTCTCACCTTTACTCTCAAGGGCTTAGTTAAAACTAAAAGAAATTTGATTTCACAGCGAACAAGAGCTAAGATCCAATTAGTAGCCTATATAGAGCAACTTTTTCCAGAGTTAGCCAGCTTTTTTAAAGGTAATCTACATATCAAAACAGTTCAGGAGCTGTTATTGCAGTATATAACGGTCAAAGAAATCTCAGACCTCGTTGATCCCCGTTTATATGTTATGTGATTAACCTGTGCATACAGAATTTTTTTAATTCATAAAAATTACGAAACTCGATATAGACCAAATTATAAAATTTAATTGAAAAATTATATTATTATATATATTTTATTTAGATGTAGCAGCGCATATACATAGCTGTTGTTCGGTATAATATAATTTTGAGGAACTATATCTAATGAATTATTAGTATTTAAAGCAGCTAAAATAAGTTAAAGTGTTCGTATATCAACTTTATTATAATAGCACAAATTTTAAAATAATGAAATAAAAACAAGAGTAAAAATTATAACTCTTACAATAATTTTCATGACAAGAGTATAAATTTGCGAATAAAATGACCTGTTTCGGTAATTTTGACTTATTGAAATTTAAGTAGAAATTCTGAATTCTTCATAGAGTTTCGCTGATTTTGTTTTAGATAAAATTCTTTCATAAATAGATAACTGATTCTACTTGTGCAAAAAATTAAAAATAAGCAATTCATAGGGTAATATTACGGTAACGACATAAAACACCTTAGGAGTTGCTTATCATATGAATATATTATCCCTTAATCACGATTTTTTCAACTTTTTTTCTAAATTAAACTGTGGATAATCTTAGACCAGAATCCAACATTTAGCAGACAAAGAGTAAAGTCTCTGAACCTAGGATAGGTTGGCACATCAATTCTCTTGATAAACTTTCTCATTGGTTAAAACTTCTATGTTTTTCCTAGGTTCTTTCAAAAGTTTAACTTTTAGAACTATATCTTTTTCTAATTTTTCCTCGAGATAAAGCCACTTCAGGTATGCTCGGATTGTCCCAACCCTTATATTAGCAGTTGTCTTAGTTACCTTTTTTTCATTGATCTGATAGCTGATATAAGCTCTAAAAATTATAGGTGTTAGTTCGGTGGATTCTGGAATCTCCTCGCCTTGAATATATTCTTTAAAATACCTGAAATGTCTTCTGTAATCATATAAGCTTCTGTTTGCAAGGCCTTTAACTTCCTTCATAAAATAGAACTCGTCAAATGTCCTAAAAAAGTCCCCGATTGAAAAACCATGGGTACTAAGTTCGCATGGACCAAGTTTGCCACCATGTTTCAGTGTTAAAGCCTTTCCAGCCATACTTTCCACCTCCTAAGTACGGCGGACTAAAGTTCGGACTAAAAAATAAAAAAATGGGAAACAACTGATTCTCAGATCCAGTTACTTCCCTAAAAATTTTATAAAATGGCGATGGAGGAGAGATTTGAACTCTCGGGGCTGTTACGCCTTACACGCTTTCCAAGCGTGCCCCTTAACCACTCGGACACTCCACCAATTGTATGGTACCTGAGAAGGGACTTGAACCCTTAAGGACATACGTCCGGGGGATTTTGAGTCCCCTGCGTCTACCATTCCGCCACTCAGGCATTTGTTACCTCAATAATATAGACTATTTGAAAGTATTTGTCAACGGTTTTTTTAATATAATCTTGGATAAGAACGCAAGATTACCCATTTTTGTTAAAATTTGATTTTTTACATAATAAACGATTTAAAAAGGTTAAGATTTTGTCTCAACCTTTTTGTATTAATTAACCTAAGTTGCTACCTTTATTAAATTAAAGTATTGAATTTCTCCGAAAACCTGTGTTACTTTCTTTGCTTGCCCAAAGAAAGTAACCAAAGAAAAGGCACCCAATTAAAATTAATGAGACTTGTAAAAATAAATTTTACAAGAACTAGAAAATATATTCGTTCCACTCATTATTTTCTAAGTCAAATCACTTCTGAACTAACTTTCTATTGAAATATAGTCGGTAAACCTCCTTATTTCAATGAAAGTGGATTTCACAAGATGATTTCTTAACGGCATTTTTTAAAGGGGAAAGCAGTCTGAAAATTAAAAGATTTTTATTTTCACTCTGTGAAAGGCCCTCTTTTTCTCTGCGTCCTCTGTGGCCAAAGTCTTTTGTCCTTATTCGTGTTAATTTCCCTATCTTTTATTAGTGTCCATTCGTGACAAAATCTTTTGATTCTGATATTCAGATAAATTCAGTAATTTAGGAGAATTTATTTCAAGTAGCAACTTGGGTTAATTATATAATTTAAGATACAAAAGAAGTTTTGAGTTCAATTTCGGCAGTGGATGAAGTGAAAGTCGAAAAACTTTATAGAGATGCTTTGGATTCATTGGATAAAAAAATTGTAGTTTTGGATGATGATCCTACAGGGGTTCAGACTGTCCACGAAGTAGCAGTTATCACAGACTGGGAAAAAGAAACTCTTGTAAATGAATTTAATGAAGATAAGAAAATATTCTTCATACTTACAAACTCGAGAGGGTTTACTAGACTAAAGAGGTTCACAAAACAATTGCTGAAAACATTAAGCATGCATCAGAGATTACTGGAAAAGAATATTTTGTAATAAGCAGAGGGGACTTTACCTTGAGAGGGCATTATCCTCTTGAAACTGAAGTTTTAAGAAAAACAATAGAAACTTTGTCTGGGAAAAAATTGACGGAGAAATAATAATGCCATTTTTTAAAGAGGGTGGACTTCTTACGATCAATGATACTCACTATGTTGATAACGGCCAGGAATTAGTTCCTGCCGGAGAGACTGAATTTGCAAAAGACAGAACATTCGGATATACAAAATCTAATATAGGTGAATGGGTAGAGGAAAAAACAAAGGCTGAATACTTAGCCAAAGATACAATAGGAATTTCTCTTGAGAGTCTCAGAACTCTTGAAATAGATAGAATCGCCGATCAGCTTATAAATGTAAAAGACTTTAATAAAGTTGTTGTAAATGCTATAGATTATGTAGATGTAAAAATATTCTGTGTAGCCCTGATAAAGGCTTTGAATTCAGGTAAGGATTTCATGTACAGAACAGCTGCAGCTTTTACAAAGATAGTCGGAGGAATTACCAATAAACCGATACTTCAAAGAGATGATTTGGTGAAAGAAGAGAATGGCAACGGGGGATTGATAATAGTAGGTTCTCATGTAAAGAAAACGACACAACAATTATACGAACTGATGAAAAATGATTCTGTTGAGTATATTGAATTTGACTGTCACCTTGTTCTGAAACCTGTGGAATTTAAGGCTGAACTTGAAAGAGTCATAGAAAGATGTGATACTTCTATAGGGGCAGGGAAGACATGTTGTGTTTACACAAAGAGAGAAAGACTCGACCTGGGAGAAAACAAAAAAGAGGAAGAGTTAAAAATGTTTGTTGAAATTTCAGATGCAGTTACAAGTATTGTGGCGAGAATAAAGAATAAACCAAATTATGTTATAGCTAAGGGGGGAATAACATCAAGTGATGTGGGAACTAAGGGATTGAATGTCAAAAAAGCTATGGTTGCAGGACAGATCAAACCTGGAATACCTGTTTGGACTATAGGGGATGAAAGCAGATTTCCTGGTACTCCATATGTTATATTCCCTGGTAATGTCGGGTCAGTAACTACTTTCAGGGAAGCGGTAGAAGTTTTAGAAGGTTAGAATTCAAAATACGACTTCATGGAATATTCTATAAACCTTAATAAATAAAAGCTATTGATGTAGAAATGTAATCTACAACAATAGCTTTTTTATTTGATACTTCCTAATGTTATCTGATTATCTTACTTCAATTTTTTTAGAAAAAATGTCTGAAAAAAAGCCGGGACTTTTTTTTCTTACTTTTCTCTCCATCTTCTTTATTCTCAGCTTCCCCCGGTTCATCATTATTCCCAAACATATTTTTGATTCCCCAGTAAATATTATCAGTAAATCCGTCAGGAACTTGTCCCTTCTTGAAAAGAGCAGTTCTCTTATACTCACTTGATGGCGACCCTAATTCCCCATTTCTCAGGTCAATAGTCCTAGATACAAGAGTTTTGTTTTTTAGATTTTCTTTTATGAACTCAAAGTCTCCAGGTGTGTATACTCCTCTGTTGATCATAGCCTGATAATACTCCCCCCACAGAGGTGCGGCTATAGATCCTCCGCTTGCATAAGACGGCATGGAAGTATTGTCATCATATCCTATATATACAGTGGTTGCGTATTCAGGGGTTACTCCTGCAAACCAGGCAGATTTATTATCATTTGTAGTTCCTGTCTTTCCACCCTGTTCTGCATATTTGCCGTTTACAGTCCTGACTCTTGCACGCCTTCCAGATCCATAACTTACAACATCTTTTAGCATATGAGTAATTAGTGATATATTTTCACTGTCTAAAACTTGCTTTTTCACAACAGGCTGTTCATATAAGACATTCCCGTTTCTGTCTTCGATCTTTGTAATAAATATAGGCTGAACTGAATATCCTCCATTTGAAAAAGGTGCATAAGATGTTGCTAATTCCATAGGAGTTATACTCATAGTACCTAGAGCTATAGAAAGATCCTTGGGTATATCTATAGAAACTCCTGTCTTTTTAAAATTACTTATTACATTTGATATACCAACTTCTTTTAAAAGCTTTACAGCTATTGTGTTTACAGAATTTTCCATGGCCTGGAGTATTGTCATCTCTCCATAATTTTTATTACCGTAGTTTTTCGGCTGCCAGTCTCCGTATTTTTCAGCCGAGTCATTCCTCAAGGCATTCATAGCTATTCCCTTTTCCAAGGCTGTATAGTATACAAAAGGCTTGAATGCAGATCCCGGCTGTCTCTTTGCCATAATTGCCCTGTTAAAATTTCCAGAACGGAAATTTTTCCCCCCTACAATACTTTTTACATAGCCAGTTTCAGTGTCTATTGTTACAAGTGCTCCCTGAAGTTTTGAATCATTTACAAAAGGTTTATAATTGTTAAAAGTCTCAAGAGCAATCTTCTGCATATCTGCATCAAGACCCGTATATACCTTTAAGCCCCCTTCATAGACTGTTTTTTCATCAAACATTTCAACCAGTTCGTCTTCCACTATGTCGGTAAATTCGGGAGATTTAAAATATCTTTTGCTTCTTTTGTCCAAGATTGCAGATACATATTTACTCTTTCCACTGTTTTTCAAATCTTTTTCATAGACAAATTTATGATTCATTGCTCTTTCATACTCAGGTTCGGTTATGAACTCCTGCTTTAGCATCAGTTTCAGAACCAGTTGCCCTCTTTCTATGGCCTTATCCAAATTCTTTCTAGGATCATATTTAGCCGGTCTATTTGGAACACCTGCAAGAATAGCAACCTCAGCCAGGTTTATTCTAGATACATCTTTATCAAATATCGCCCTTGAAGCTTCTTTTATTCCATAAGACCCAGATCCAAAATATATCTCGTTTAGATACTTCTCGAGAATCTCATCTTTTTCGTATCTTTTTTCTATTTCTAGGGTTATCAAAGCTTCCTTCACTTTTCTGAGAAGGGTTTTTTCATTACTCAGAAATGCATTTTTTGCCAGCTGCTGGGTAATGGTACTCCCTCCCTGGACAGCTCTTCCCCTTGATAAATTTACCAAAACTGCTTTCCCAAGTCTTCTCATGTCAAATCCGTGATGAGTATAAAACCTTTTATCCTCTATAGCAATGACAGCATTCTTCATATTTTCAGGAATCTCATCAATATGTATAGGCTCACCCCTACGTTTAGTTATAAGGTCCACCTGTTTTCCTTTGCTGTCATAGATTATAGTCGGCTCCGAATCCCTATAGGATTTTACCAGCTCCTCTATATCTGGAAGGCTTCTATAGGCCGAGAACAGTAAAATTAGTCCCAAAGCGAAAGCCACTGCTGCACCGGCTCCGGCAAATAAAAATAAGTACTTTAATATTTTTTTCATAATAGTTTACACCTCTTAGTTTTTTAAGTCTGTAGTTCTTTTCTTTTACTTGTTTTTATCGTGCCATATTATTTCATATTTATGTGATGTTATTATGAAGCTTATTTGATATAAGAGATTAATTATTTAGATTCCTATCTCTGTAATAAGCTTATTCTTTATGAGAAAGCTAACTTGATCAAGGTTTTTCTTTTGAAAAATATACTGGTAAAAAGATTGACTAAATACAATATTTAGTTTATATTATTCTCAAATAAAATTATTTTTTATTTTTGGCATATCTTATGCCATTTTATTTAACTCTCTTATGTAAAAGTTTACACAAGAGTATGAAAGTAATTACAGAATAAAGAAAGGTGTTAGTTATGCACAACATAAAAGAAGTTGCTAAACTGGCAAAAACTTCAACTGCCACAGTATCTAGGGTAATAAACCGATCTGGATATGTCAGTGATGAAATGAAGGCCAGAGTTCTAAGGGCAATCAAAGAACTTGACTATAAACCCCTGCAAAGAAATGGGGAAAACAGGAAAACACGAACGATAGCCTTGGTGGTTCCTGATATCGAAAACCCATTTTTCGCCAAATTAACCAAAGAAATAAGCAAGATCGCCAATACCTTAGACTATAATATTCTGCTTATAAATTTGAGCGGACTAAAAAATGACGGAGGGTATTTCCTGCTAAATCTCATTAGCACAGGTATCGATGGAATTATTTACACCTCATCCTATCGTTTGGAAGATGTCATAAATAAAGCAAAGGAAATTAAAATTCCCATTGTGGTTTTAGATCGGGAGCTGAAAAATATCCAAGTGGATTCAGTATCGATAAATAATGAAAACGCAGCGTATTTGGCCACAGAATATCTGATTAAGTTAGGTCATAAAAGAATAGCTTTTATCGGCGGTACAGAAAATATGGAGATTTCCATCAACCGTCACAGAGGTTATAAAATGGCACTGGAAAAAAACCAGCTCACATACGATACAACCATCGTAGAGCACGGTGACTTTAGTTTGGAGTCTGGCTATAAATCCATAAAAAAACTGATGAATTTATCAAAGGATATTACAGGGATTGTAGCTGGAAATGACTTAATGGCAATAGGAGCCATCAATTATCTGAATTTTAAAGGTTATAAGATACCTGAAGATATTTCAATTGTAGGTTTTGATGATATAGAGTTGGCCTCATCTATAACTCCTAAACTGACTACAATAGCTTATCCTCTGATTAAAATGAGTAAACTTGCCATTGAAGCGGTCATCCAAAGTATCTCAGGTACAGAAAGAGATTATATGAGCAGCTGTCTTTTTGCAAAACTCATTGAGCGTGAGTCTGCAGATTTTGTAGATAAAAAGAAGATCTAAAATATTATATTAAATTTTTAAACCGAAAAAGGAGGTTTTTATGAAAAAGAAGTGGCTCTATGCCCTCTTAATTCCCGGCTTAATTCTGATAATTTTATTTTTACTTGTTCCGTTAGTTTATACTACAAGCTCTACTGTCATAGGAGAAACTGGACTCACTTTAGAAAGATATCTAGCTTTTTTCAAAGATGAATATTATCTTAAGATATATAATAGGACTCTTAAAATAGCACTCATCACTGCGGTTATTTCCATGATACTAGGAACTCCAGTCGCTTATTTTATATCCCGAACTAAAAAAAGCCTGCGAGGTATATTCATCGCCTGTACAGTCTTCCCTCTCCTTACCAATTCAGTAGTACGTTCTTTTGCCTGGATGACCATTTTGGGTAAAAATGGGGTTTTTAACAATATATTTATGGCCTTGCATTTAGTGGATAAACCGGTAAAACTCCTTTATACAGAATTTGCAATCATAATAGGTTCTGTCTATCTTTTTTTACCCCTTATGGTAGTCTCTTTGGTAGGAGTCATGGAGAATATCGAAGACGATCTGCTAGAAGCTGCAGAAAGCCTTGGAGCAAATAAAATTACTGCTTTTTTTCAAGTTATATTCCCACTGAGTATACCAGGACTTATAGTAGGAAGTGTCCTTGTTTTTACAGGAGCTTTTACAGCCTATACAACTCCTCAGCTTTTAGGGGGAAATAAAAATATGGTTCTGGCTACACTGGTTTATCAGCGGGCAATGACATTGGGAGACTGGACTGGAGCCTCTGTTGTGGCTACTGTGATGATAATTACCACTCTGACAGTTATCGGAATTATAAACAAATTAGCTGGAAAATTAAATGAAAAGGGAGTTTAGTATGAAAAAAAACAAATGGCTGACATTTTTTACTTTCTGTGTATATTTTTTCCTATTTGCCCCTATAGTTATTATCATAATGACGGCATTTGGTCCAGATGAAGTTATTGCTTTTCCACCAAGAGGTTTTAGCATCAAATGGTTCAGCAACATCTTTACATCAGATATGTTTATGAATACCTTTAAGATAAGTATTCAGATTGCAGTTATTGCTACAATTATTGCATTGATTTTGGGAATCCCAGCTGCCTATGCCATGAGTAGAAATAATTTCAAGGGAAAAACCGTTATTAAGAATTTGTTTTTCTCATCAATTATAGTCCCTGGGATAGTTTTCGGTTTCTCAATCTTCAATTTTGTCATAATAAAATTGAGACTCCCTATCTATACCAGCTTGCTCATAGGTCATACCATCGTTATCCTGCCTTATATAATAAGGGTAGTGGCTTCAAGTTTAGAGGGTTTTGACTATTCTATAGAGGAAGCGGCAGTGAGTTTAGGGGCAAGCAGATTAAAAACATTCTTCTTGGTTGTCTTCCCAAATATAACCTCGGGAGTCATAGCCGCCTTTATGCTGGCTTTCATAAATTCATTTAATAATGTCCCAATATCAATTTTTCTCACAGGACCTGGAGTCAGCACCCTTCCAATCAGGATGATGAGTTATGTGGAATATTATTATGATCCCACAATTTCTGCCTTGTCAGTAACACTTATGGTTATGACAATAGGAATCATGTTTATTGTGGAAAAAACATTAGGACTTAGTTATTTTTCAAAATAAAAAGCTGGAGGTTAGTATGTCACTGATAAATTTAAAGGATGTTGTCGTCTCTTATAACGGTAGTACGAATATATTAAAAAACTTAAATATTGATATAGAAAAAGGACAACTGGTTTCTCTACTGGGTCCCAGCGGATGTGGTAAGACTACCACTCTCAGGGTAATTGCAGGTTTTATAGAGGCAAAAAGTGGTCAGTTTGTATTTGATGAAGATGATTATACACATATTCCAGTGCATAAAAGAAATTTTGGCTTGGTATTTCAAAGTTATGCATTATTCCCACATCTCACTGTTTTTGATAATGTGGCATTTGGGCTCAAGATGAAAAAAGCAAATAAAAAAAATATAAAAAATGATGTAGAAAAAATACTGAAGCTTGTTGACTTAGACGGTTTCGGATCCCGTTATCCCAAGGAACTTTCTGGCGGTCAAAGACAGAGAGTGGCACTTGCTAGAGCCTTGGTTATCAAACCAAAGTTGCTATTATTAGATGAACCTCTAAGTAATCTGGATGCAAAATTAAGATTGAAAATGAGAGTGGAAATAAGAAGGTTGCAGCAAAAGCTGGGTATTACCACAGTTTTTGTAACACACGATCAGGAAGAATGTTTTTCCATATCAGACAAGGTGGCTGTAATGAATGCAGGTATAATAGAACAGTATGACACACCTGAAAAAATTTATTCAAATCCCGCAAGTGAATTTGTAGCACGATTTGTAGGTTTTGAAAACTTTCTGGATCTCAGTAAAACCAGTGATAATTTATATGTTTCAAAATCAGGTATGAAGTTCGCCAGTGACTATGACTGTGATAAGATATCTGTAGGTAATGAAAAAGTAGGTACAATAAGGCCAGATGATATTCAAATTCATGACTGTGAGACTACCAAGGAGAACAACACTATAGATGGGACTATAGAGGTTAGGACTTATCTCGGGAAAGAATATCAGTATTCTGTAAATACAGAGGTGGGAAATATACTGGTCACTGCTGGCAATGATAAAAAATTTAGCAAGGGTAACAGGGTAAGGTTATACCTGCCATCAAATAAATTAATATTAGTATAAAAAAAATAGGAGGGATATTATGAAAAAATTATCAATTATTTTAACCTTAATGCTGACACTGGCAGCTCTTACAGGATGCGGCGGAAAAAAAGAAGTGGAAGAGGCAAAAGGTGATGCTCCAACTGAATTAGTAATTTCTACATGGGGGTACAGTGAGGATTTGCTATGGGAAAATGTTTTTACACCCTTTGAAAAAGAAAACAATGTAAAAATAATTTTGGAGACAGGTAATAACTCAGAAAGATTGACAAAACTAAAGAGTAACCCAAACAGCAATATTGATATTATTTATTTAGCAGAGGCCTTTGCTCAAGAGGGTATAGAGGCTGGACTATTTGAAAAAATCGATTACAGCAAAGTTCCAAATGCTGAAAATCTCAATAAAAAAGCAAAAAAAATAACAGAATCAGGGTACGGTCCCGCTTATACTTTGAATCGTGCAGCAATCGCCTATGATCCAAATAAAACTGGTTTTGAAATCAAATCATGGAATGACCTATGGAATCCTAACCTAGAAGGAAAAATATCAATTCCTGATGTCACAACAACATTTGGACCTTCTACAATGTATATCGCTTCAAATTATAAAAATGTTGATATAAGCTCAGATAACGGAGAGGCAGCTTTCAAAGCCTTGGAAGAATTAAAACCAAATCTGGTTAAAACCTATTCGAGATCATCAGATCTAGCAAATATGTTTGCTAACAATGAGATAGCCGCAGCTATCACTGCTGATTTTGCCTACGGAAGAGTCAAAGGCGGAGCACCAGATGTTGTATTTTTAGATCCATCAGAAGGAGCATTTATAAATTTTAACACTATAAACATCGTAAAATCTTCTAAGAACAAGGAGCTGGCAACAAAGTTTATAAATTATGCACTAAGCAAAGAAGTTCAGAGCAGAACTGCCAAGGCACTGGGAGAATCTCCTGTGAATTCGGAAGTAGAGTTAACAGAAGAGGAGTCGGCTAACTTAACTTATGGTGAAGTAATTGAAAATTCTAACACCGTTGATCACGTATTTGTAAATTCTGTTAAAACTAAGTGGATAGACAACTGGAACAGAACTTTAAATCAATAAATTGCCTTGATAAACTATAGATTTATATTTAAAAATTAAAGAGGGAGATTGTTATGGAGCTGGATTTAATCATAAAAAATATACAGGTATATAATTCATATCTGAAAAAATTTATTCATGGGGACGTAGGAATATTGGATGGTAAATTCCTTTATATCGGTGATATTTCTGAAATTCAAGATGAAGAATTAAAAGCCAAAGAGGTTATCGATGGAAATTCTAGATATATGATCCCGGGACTTATAGATATTCATATGCATGTAGAAAGCTCTATGACAACTCCCTTTCAATTTTCTCAGGGGGTCATACCCCATGGGGTAACGACGCTAGTTGCCGATCCCCACGAAATGGCAAATGTTTTTGGCATAGACGGTATAACAGAGATGATCAATAGTTCTAAAAACAGTGCCGTAGATTTTTTCTACGGCATTCCCAGTTCGGTTCCCTCTACAAACAAGAATTTAGAAACCACAGGAGCCAGTATAAAGGCAGAAGATGTGGAAAAACTCCTGGATATAGAGGATGTGTGCTGTCTGGGAGAGGTCATGAATTTTAAGGATTTGGTAGGAGACCAAGAATCCACCATCAATAAGATAATAAAAAAGATAAAAAATAAGAAACCCCATATGAGAATAGAGGGACACTGTCCAAAGATATCCGGTTTGGATCTGGCTAGGTTTATCTATCAGGGCGTGGATGCTGATCATACGCAGCAGACCCCAGATTCTCTGGAGGAAAAAATTAAAAATGGAATGTTTATGGAGATTCAGGAAAAATCCATGACAGAAGAAAATATAAAGTATCTTGTGGAAAATGAGTTGTATGAGCATTTCTGCCTTGTAACAGATGATACTATGGCCGATAAACTTGTAAAAGGTCATTTAAATAAACTTGTAAAAAAGGCCATATCCATGGGAGTTTCCAAGGAGATGGCAATATACGTGAGTACTTATACCCCTGCAAGAAGAATGCTTTTAGATGACAGGGGAAGTATCACACCAGGAAAGATAGCTGATTTTGTGATGCTAGAAAGTATAGAGGAGTTTCAAATAGACATGGTGTATAAAAATGGAAAGCTGATATTTGACGGCAAGGTAGAGTATAAAGAATCAGAAAATAAATTCCCGGAAAAATTTTATAACAGTATAAAATTAAATTTTTTAAAAGAAACAGATTTTCAGGTAACGGCCCCTATACAAGATGGTCGGGTTAAATGCAGAGCTATAAAAGTGATACCTGAAAGCACCTTTACAATAGAGAAAGAAACTACCCTCCATGTAGAAAATAATAAGTTACAGTGGGAAAAGTCCGATTATTGTCTGATCTCCGTGTTCAACAGATACGGGAAGGGCAAGGATAAAGCTTTTGGACTGGTGACAGGAAGCATAATAAAAGAAGGGGCCATTGCCACCAGCTACGCCCACGATCATCATAATCTCATGGTCATGGGGAGAAATTCAAAGGACATGGTTATAGCTTCTAATTGGGTTATTGAAAACGGTGGAGGTTACTGTGTTGTAAAAGACGGTAAGGTTATCGCTGGAGTAGAATTACCTATAGGGGGCATTATATCAGAGGAAAGAATTGATCTGCTGGCTGAAAAGGTAAAAAAACTAAGTGACAGCATGGAGAAATTAGGCTATGTTCATCACAACAAGATAATGTCCTTTAGCACTCTTTCTCTACCAGTCAGTCCAAGTCTAAAAATATCTGATAAAGGATTAATAGATGTTGTTAAACAGGAAATAGTTCCTTTGTTTTACAAGGGTTTATAATAGATTATGAACAGGAGAAAAATATATGGTCTCAATGATTATAAAAAATATCAATATCCTCACCATGAATAAAAATAAAGATATTATAGAAAATGGAGTCTTGGTAATCAAGGATAATCTTATATTTGATATCGGTGATGAAAATCTTCTAAAAAAATATTACTGTGAGAATATTATTGACGGAGAAGAGGGAATTTTGATTCCGGGAATGATAAACACCCATACTCACACATCTATGGTTGTATTTAGAAGTCTCGGAGACGATGTCAAGAACCGTCTTAAGAGGTACTTATTTCCTTTGGAAAAAATTCTGGTTGATAAGGACTTGGTATATCTAGGAGCAAAATACGGAATTATGGAGATGCTCTTAGGGGGAGTAACCACTTTTACAGATATGTATTATTATGAAGACCAGGTTGCCAGAGCTGCAAAAGAGTTTGGTATAAGGGGGGTACTAGGAGAAACAATAGTTGATTTCCCTTCTCCTGATTCAAAAGAGCCCTATGGGGGACTTGAGTACAGCAAGTGGTTTATAGAAAAATGGATGGATGACGATCTCATAACTCCCGCAGTGGCTCCCCATGCTATCTATACCAACGATAAGGATTCTTTGCAAAAGGCGTCTGAATTATCAAAAAAATACAACATCCCAATGATGATGCATGTTGCAGAGATGGGATATGAACTTGAAGAATGTGAAAAAAAATATAATATGACACCGGTGGAATATCTAGACAGTATAGGGGTGCTAAACGAAAGATTTATCTCTGCACATTCGATACTGGTGACAGAAAAAGATATAGATTTACTGCATAAAAAAAGAGTCGGGATTTCCCATAACATCGGTGCCAACTCCAAAGGTGCTAAAGGGGTCGCCCCAATTTCAGATATGTGTAAAAGGGATATGAAAATAGGTCTAGGAACTGACGGGCCCATGAGTGGAAATACTTTAGACGTTCTTACTCAGATGCCTTTAGTGGGAAAAATACATAAACTCTTTAATGAAGACCGCAGCATATTCCCGGCTAATGAAATTTTGGAAATGGCCACAATTGGAGGCGCAAGAGTATTGAATTTAGATCATGAGATCGGCTCTGTAGAAATCGGTAAAAAAGCGGATTTAGTTTTATTTGAAACAGAATCTTTAAACATGCAGCCGATTTATGACTTTTATTCAGTTTTAGTCTACTCTGCAAATCCAGGCAATATTGATACTGTTATAGTCGATGGAGAAATCTTGGTAAAAAATAAAAAACTATTTCAAGAAAAAAATAATCCTGCAAAAATAATGGAAGAACTAAAGGCAATTAAAAAAAAGATACTTGAAACTGCAGATAAATTATGAATAGACCAGTATGCCGATTTATATCACAACTGATTTCCAAAATAAATTCAAAAAGGAATCTAACGATATTACCGTCAGGTTCCTTTTTTTTTCATGCTTATTTTTTTATCCATTTCAAGAGATTTTCGTAATGTCTTTCGGCATCTCTAATCCCCATACTATAAATTTTTTTTATTTTATCTAAATCTGTCTCTAATCTTGCGACATTCAATTTTTTCTCTGGTCTGATAACATATACATCCCCTGATTTTTCAAGTTTTTCCAGTATTTTTAGAGACTCATTATAGACCTTATGCCTATTGATGAGAGCCGAGGCAACTTTGGGGTATTTCCTGTAAAAAAGCTTGGTCATCCCCCTATACCTAAGAGGAGACTTCTTATAAGATGAGTCCTGAGTCAGAATAACCACATGTTTAGAGTTCCCGTCCTCAATAGATTTTTTGATGGGTATGGGACTGGCTATCCCTCCGTCAAGATAGGGTTCATCCTCTATAAAAACCTCTTTTGAGATATAGGGAAGGCTTCCCGAGGCGATTAATATCTCCAAAACTTTTTCTTTACTTAAAAAATCTGCCTTAGAAAAATAATCTGTTTTACCTGTTCTGCAGTTAAAGGCCCCCACCTTGAAATTAATTTTTGAATTCATAAAAGCTTCAAAATCAAAGGGAACCAGCTCATAGGCCATCCTTTTATAGGTAAAGTCTATATTTATATAACTGCCTGTTGTCAATAGATATTTCAGCCCCATATATCTCTTATCATTGAGATATTTCATCTGGGTATAGAGGTTCCCTTTCTTTTGTTTGGATACATATGAGGCGGGATATATTGCTCCTGCAGATACTCCTACAGCATAGTTAAATTCCAGATTTTTCTCCAGAAAAAAATCCAATACTCCTGCAGTGTATATACCTCTCAAACCTCCCCCTTCAAGAACCAGACCTATCCCCTTCACCTGAAACCCTCCTTTTTTCTTTTAAATAACTCAAGTTGATACTTAATAATTGTTGAAAATCTTATAAAAGCCAAAACTTTCTGATTAACCTCTGTGAAACTCATTCTTTTTCTCTGAGATCTCTGTGTCCAAAAAATTTTGTTATTATTCGTGTTAATTTTTCTGTCTTTTATTGATTTTCATTCGTGACGAAATCTTTTGACTCTAATATTCTTATAATTTCAATAATTTATCAAAATTTCTTTCAAGTAGCAACTAAGATTAAATATATTTTTTAGTTATCATTAAAAATTATTCCAGATTGCTTTCTTGCTTCTTCCAAAACACCTGCAACCTTAAGGGCAAGACGGTGAGAATTTATTTTGGATTCTTTCTTCCCACTCATAGCAAGGGAGATGAACTCATCAATTTCATAGCAGAGTATGTTTTCTTCCTGATTTAAGGTAAGATTCTCTGTTGTACCGTCTCTCAGCATTAGTTTGACGGATCCTCCTCTTGAGATATCCTCAATGATTATGTTCCCTAGCTCCCCCTGTATCTCACTAGGAGCATCAGAATCTGTCACTTTTGAATAAGAAAGAACAGAGGTAGATGTTTTGTGCTTGAGAAGAAGGCTTCCCTCTCCGTCGATTCCAGATGAAAGAACATTAGATATGCACTTTACCTCTTCCGGCTTTCCAAAAAGCTTCAGATCGGCATATACAAGATATACTCCTATATCCATCAAGGCACCTCCACCTAATTTTGGATTAAAGGCATTTAAAATTTCTCCATTTTTAAATTTATCGTACCTTGAGGAATACTGACAGTAATTTCCATAGAATTTTCTCACCTTACCTATCCTAGGTAGATTTTCCTCTATAACCTTGAAGTTTGGAAGAAAGGTTGTTTTCATCGCCTCCATGAGAAGGACTTTATTTTCCTGAGCTGTTTTTATCATCTCCTCCACCTCTGCAAGAGTTGATCCCATGGCTTTCTCACAGAGAACGTGCTTACCTGCCTTCATGATCTCTACTGCCTGACTGCAGTGCAGAGAATTCGGGCTGGCCACATAGACAGCATCTATCTCCTGGCTAGAAGCCATCTCACTTATATCTGTAAAGGTATGGGCAATACTGTGTTTTTTGGCAAAACTGAATGCCCTCTCTGAGGTTCTCGAATAAACTGCCGTAACCTTAAAATTTTCAAGTTTTTTCCCCGCCTCTATAAATGTATCTGTTATAACATTGGTCCCTATTATCCCAAATCTAATCATAAACTCCTCCGTGAAAAAGTAGTATTAAAACTGTATTAAAATTATAATACAATTATTGAACAAAAATAAATTTTATTTATACAGATAAAAAATCAAGCAGAAAAATTCATTTAAAATAAAGAAGTACAGGTACTTAGTTGATATACTCCCAATAAGTAAAATCCCTGCAAAATTATACAGGAGTTTTATTTATTTCACTGATGTTTCGCGCTTGGTCTTTCATAATTTTCTCTAAAGACAAAATATACCGTTTCTTAAGTTCTGGTGAATTTTGTGAAAAGAACTTTTGGTTAACGATTAAGCCGATGCTTAGGAGTATTCAGAACAATAATGCCTGTATATCTGTAGACGATACAATTATTGAAAAACCACATACTAAAGAAAATGAAGTTGTTTCTTATTGCTACGACCACACTAAATCTAAGTGTGTTAAAGGTATTAATTTACTTTCTATGACCTACAAAACAAATGATGCTTCATTACCAATTAACCACAGAATTATTAGGAAAGATGAAATTTTAACAGACTCCAGTAGTGACAAAGTTAAAAGAAAATCAGTCCTTACAAAAAATCAGCATTTTAGAAACATGCTAAAGAGTTCCAAGGCCAATAAAGTCAAGTATAGATATGTTCTAGCAGACTCCTGGTTCTCTTCCAATGAGAATTTTAAGTGCATTCACAAAGATTTAGATAAATGTTTTGTTTTCGCTGTTAAATCAAATAGACTCTTTAAATTAACAGGAGAGGACGATTCTCAGTATAGAAAGTTATCATCTTTTGATTTTCAACCTGAAACAGCTTAGGCGATAGAATTTAGGGGGATTTCATTTCCTCTATATTTATCGAAGCAGGTCTTCAAAAATGAAGATGGAAAAGAAGCCGTTTTATACCTTGTGACAAACGGTGAATACTTGAGTTATGACAATATGGTAAAGATCTATCAAAAAAGATGGGATATCGAAGTATACCATAAATCATTAAAGCAAAACTGCTCTTTAGGAAAATCCTCTGTAAGGACTGTAAAGACGATACTAGGTCATATATTTTGTTCAATTTATGCCTATGTTTTATTAGAAAAACTAAAGCTAAAAAAGAAACAAAATCAATTTAAGTTAAGTGCTACGTACTACTTAAAAGGTTTAGGAAAGACATTCAAATCATTATGTTTTGATTTAAAATCCGCTTAATTTTTCATGGGTGGAGTCTGTCCTTTTTTTAAGTACTGAGCGCGAAACATCAGTGAGTTATGAAAAAACATCTATTTCCAGCTGACTTCGAAGGTCTTAAATCATCACAATGTCACAGAAAGAATAATTTCCTTCAAAAATTATTGACTTTGATTTTTTTTTTATGTAATATATAAGTAGAAGGTAATGTAAAATTTATTAAAATCAAAGCTGAGCATTTATAAAATATAATTTTAAACTTATTTTTTGTTTGTATTGAAA